>CBFHVP010000006.1:0-14986 GCA_965659315.1 uncultured Porticoccaceae bacterium
CCGGTAACCTATTGTATGCGGCGCTTGGGGCGCAAAAGTGCGCTGCTTGTTTTTATGCTCGCTTCTGCCTTAATCTGCGGGCTTGCCATCCTTGCTCTGCAATTGCATAGCTTCAGCCTGTTCTGTGTCACCGCCTTCATATTAGGGTTTTGCAACGCCGCGCTATTACAAACTCGATTTGCGGCAATGGAGTCAGTGGCGGTGGAACATGGCACCACGGCAGCTTCCATGGTATTGGCTGGCGGCATTATCGCCGCTTTTGTTGGCCCAGAGTTGGCTGTGATTGGCAGACAACTCACCGATATTGATTATCAAGGGTCCTTTGCTCTGGCCGCACTCTGTATCTTATTCGCCGCACTATTACTGAGCCTCTATCGCCCAGCCGCAGTGAGCATCGACAGCAACCGGACTACAGAGACGTCCATATTAAGTCTGCTTAGCAATCCATCGCTTTGTTTAGCGGTAGCCAGTGGTGCAATAGCCTATGTGGTGATGTCTTTTGTGATGACAGGTACGCCTATCAGTATGCACCACTTTCACGGCCATTCTTTGGTAGATACCAAATGGGTCCTGCAGAGTCATATTGCGGCTATGTTTGTACCCTCATTTATTGCACCGATACTGTTTAAGCACCTAAAGATTCGCGGCATGATGTTGGCTGGCCTTATCTGTTACTGCGGGACTATTGTTATTGGCTTTGCCGACACCAGTGTTAGCGGCTTTTGGCTTCAGTTGGTGCTGCTGGGTATTGGTTGGAACTTCTTATTTGTCTCTGGCACCGCCCTGCTACCTCTGACACATAGCGATAAAGATCGTTTTAAGGCGCAGGCAATCAACGACTCTATGGTTTTTACCCTGCAAGCGGTAGCAGCGCTCAGTGCCGGATGGGCGATTAACCTGCTTAGTTGGCAACAGATGCTAATGGGCTGCCTAATTCCCATCAGCATAATGCTGGTGGTGTTACTGTGGGAACGGGGAAAACTCGATTATCAAACCCAGTAAATTAAGCCAAACTCACTGACCGCGATAAATACAGCCACTAGTGCAGGTTTCTTTGATACGCACAGAGGACAACTGCGGTAATTCAGGCTTTAATTGTTGCCAGATCCACATCGCCAAGTTTTCACTGGTGGGATTCTCCAAGCCCTCAATATCATTAAGGTAGTGATGATCAAGTTGCGCATAAATAGGGGCAAAGGCGGCCTTGATATCGCCAAAATCCATCACCCAACCCGACTCCTCCCCCAGAGGACCCTCGACTGAAATTCGCACCTGAAAAGAATGGCCATGCAGACGCGCACATTTGTGTCCATCAGGTACATTTGGCAACCGATGAGCCGCTTCGATAGAAAAGTCTTTGTAAATCTGCATTTTCGCTTAAAAAACCTCGAAATTTGGGCGGTATTTTAGGGTTGCGAAACGGATATGTATATAGGGCCAGAAAATGTTTGACAGTGACCTTCAGTTCGGTAGAATGCGTCGCTCTCTCAGGGGGTGGTTAGCTCAGCTGGTAGAGCATCGCCCTTACAAGGCGAGGGTCACAGGTTCAATCCCTGTACCACCCACCAAGAGAAAATGCTTTCGCGGACCGGTAGTTCAGCTGGTTAGAATGCCGGCCTGTCACGCCGGAGGTCGCGGGTTCGAGTCCCGTCCGGTCCGCCACTAATATCAAAGGCTACTTCATCAGAAGTGGCCTTTTTTATTGCCCATTCATATTACCCTCTCATAATCAACCTAAGTGCCTCTAACACTGCCATCAAAAGCTGATGTAGTATCGTTATCAATATAGAAGTGTCTTATAAGCTAAAAATAATAGGGCTATGGCATGTCAGTAAAAATTGAACACCAATTTAATGTCTCCGCGGAGCAACTCTGGGCCATTGTCGGCACCCCTGATCGCATTGACTGGGTTCCGGGCGCCACTGGTTGCAAAATTGTTGGCGATATCCGTTCGCTAACACTCGCTGGTGCGGGCAATATTAAAGAGCGTATTTTAAGCCATGATAACCAACGCCGCATTTTGGAATACTCATGCTTTGAAACATCGGCTCCACTGCAATCTCATCGGTCGCGCATCGAGGTGATCGCTAACGCGGATAGTTGCCAACTTATTTGGCAGACAACCGTAACACCATTGGCAATCGAGGTGTTTATTAGCAAGAGCATGACAGACTGCGTCACAAAACTAGAAGAAATATTAATCCAAGCCGCTCCCCATATATGATTCAAGTGGTTATCAGACCTAGGTATGGAAAACGCTACTGCGTTTATCTCAGTTGGGTAATTCCATATAAAACCAGCCTATTAAGCTTTTTTACAGCTTAATCTTATTCGCTCCAGACATCCGTTTATCAAATAAAGCAAGTAACGCTGTCCGATTTTGTTACAAATTTGACCGACTTTGACAGGATATCGCTTATTACTTTTTGTGCTAACCTCATTACGGTTTGGTTATGTTTGTAACCCTCCAACCAATGCTGTGGGAAAGCACGCTGCGTCTTAACGAGGCGTATAAAAATAAATAAAAAGTCTGTCATTTTTATAACAATAATAGTGAGACAGCAATGTACCACCCAAAAATAAAAATATTAAGGGGAATAATATGAATAAAAAATCATTTCGCACTGTATCCAGCCTAGCGCTAGCCATTGCTACTGCTTCGGGCGGGGCCTATGGTGCTCAACTGGAAGAGGTTATCGTAACAGCACAAAAACGTGCCGAAAGCCTTCAAGACGTACCTATATCCATGACCGCCGTGAGTGGTGAAAAATTGGATGATGCAGGGATTACTAATCTTGAGCAACTCTCAGAATTCGTTCCCAATCTATCTATCACCGAAAATGCGGTCAATACAATTATTACGATGCGCGGAATTAGCATCGGCTCTAATCAGTCTTTTGAGCAATCAGTTGGAGTGTATGTCGACGGTGTGCATTTTGGTAAGAGCCGGCAACTGCGAACTGGTTTGTTTGACCTTCAACAAATCGAAGTACTGAGGGGACCACAGGGTATTCTTTTCGGTAAGAACACTCTTGCAGGGGCAATCAACGTTACCACTGCGGAACCTGATATGGACGCGGATGGTATAAGCGGTAAGATCAATCTCACTGCTGAATCAAACAACGGAGAAATCGTTGAAGGCAATCTTAACTATTCGCCCTCTGACGATTTAGCGCTGAGATTTGCATTTAGAGATCAGCAGGACGACGGCTATATGGAAAATGGTATGCCCGGTGCGCCAACCAAGATGCCGACTACAGACGAAGAAATTTGGCGTTTCACGACGATGTGGAACCCCAGTGAAAATACGTCTGTTAAGTTCACTCATGGAGAGAGTAGTTACGAGCGCATTGGAGCCAGCAGTACGCAAATGAATTGGCTGCCTAACGACCCTGTTGGCGCCGCTGACCAGCTAATGTTTGGTGTTATAGGGCTGGCATATCCGAGTTTTGCGGCTGATACTAATGCGAACGATGGCACAACCATGTATCGAGATTCAATCACCTTAGGCGGATGTGCATTGGAAGAACATGTGCGAAACGAGGGGCGATATAGTATTGGTAGCAATTCCACGGATTCCTGTAAAAATGGTGCCGAGCGACCAGAGGGAACCTATACGGAAACAAAAGATACGGCCTTGATCATCGATATCGAAACTGACAGCGGCTATACCTTGCACTCTGTAACAGGGCGAAATACTTATGACTATCAAGATGGTATCGATGCCGACTGGTTACCTGTGAGATTTGTTGGCCGTGCCGACATTTCAAATTATGAGCAAACCAGCCAAGAGTTTAGAATCTCTTCACCCGCTGATGATCGCTTCTCATTTGTTGCTGGTGTGTACTGGTCTGAGGCTGAACAAGAGATTGATCGTGTTGTTCAAGTTGATGGCACCCTAAGTAACCCGAATTTAGTTAATTTGATTACCGGAAGTGGCGCTACCTATGGCGAGGGAGGAACAGATTCATTCCTAGCAATCCCACTTGATGGTCTTGCTACGCCAACGCTCACAGAGTTAGGACTGCTGAATGATAGCCAAACTGATGCTCAACGCGACGCAGTATTGGATGGATTCCTTTCACCTGACAACGCAACTGCTGCACCATTTTATCAGGCCTTTGGCGTTGAGGGTTATTCAATGTGGAGTACAGCTGGTAGGGTTAGCTATTACAACCAAAAGACCGACACCTCAGCGATATTCTTCCAAGGTAGCTATGACCTCACAGATAGCCTCAAGTTAACTGCGGGTGTGCGTTATACCGAAGAAGAGAAAACAGCAATTGCAACCGCCGACTTGACCTCCAATGCAACAGGGTATGCAACACCAGATCCAAATCCTCTTCTTGCCAAACTTCAGGACTCGCTGTTTGGTGTATATGCCCACGCATTTAATGAAAAACGCAAAACAGACCAAGTAATCCCTGCAATGAACCTGCAATGGACCCAGTCAGACACTAATAAGTTTTACATTAGTTACTCTGAGGGATTCAAAAGTGGTGGGTTTAACTCAGTTGATGACCAAAACCCTGTTATCGAGGCTGATGGGACGGTGTTAAGAACTGTTCCGGGTGTTGGTTTCGAATATGACGATGAAACAGCAGAGTCATGGGAAATTGGCGGTAAACATGTCCTTATGGATGGCGCAATGAACTTTAACTGGGCGTATTTCGATAGCACCTATAAAGATCAGCAAGTATCGACATTTGTGGGACTGGGCTTTGTAGTGGCTAATGCCGCGAGTTCAAATATTTCCGGACTTGAGATGGATCTAGCTTGGCAGGCAACTGACAAGCTTCGCTTGGGTGCCAGCCTATCGTTCTTAGACGGCGAGTATGGAAGCTTTGATTCAGCGGGCTGTACTGCTGTTCAAGCCTCAGCCTTGCTGGCTCTTAACGAGGCAGCACCCGGAGGCGAGCTAACTTCAGCTAGCCCTGTCACCAGTGCCGCTGGCTGTCAGCAGCAATTCCTGGGTGATGGAACTCCCTCAGGCTCTAGTCAGGATATCTCGGGAGGTCAGCTTGGTTCAGACTATGAAGGGGCACTCTCCGCTGACTATGTGAGCGTTCTTGCTAATGGCGCACAGTGGTACGCTGGAATTGAAGTTAACTTCACTGACGATTACTTTATGACTGGAGATTTAGATCCAATTGACGTTCAGAAAGGCTATGAGAAAGTTAACCTACGCATGGGTCTTAGAGGCGATAACTGGGACCTTATGTTATTCGGTCGCAATATCACCAATGAGATCACTGCAGCTGGTGCGGCTGATACGCCTCTGGCCTCGGGTGCGCACTTCCGCTATATGGCTCCCGGCGAAATCTATGGAGCTCGATTCAGCTACAGCTTCTAAGCTTGTTGGCTAGACCTGAAAAGGACGGGAGTTTCCCGTCCTTTTTTATGCCTGCTAAAAACTCACTGTCTGAAATTGCCACAGGCATGGCCAGATCAGTGACTTTACCCAGCGATAAACTATCTGCCACACTTTGTCTTTTAAAGCATCCTGATGTTGACGTAATCTGACATCAGTAAACAGTTTTGCAACATTATAGGTATCCACAATGACCCATAAAACGGCATTAGTGACCGGCGCCTCCGATGGTATCGGTCTTGAGTTTTGTACTATTTTAGCGGCTAGAGGCTATCACCTTATATTGGTGGCGCGGCGCAAAGAAAAACTTAACGCATTGGCCAAACATCTGATGGCAAAGCATAAAACCATCCATTGCACCGTGATTAGCGCCGACCTCAGTAAACCCCAAGCCGCGCAAAAACTGTTTCAGACAACGCTAAAAAAAGGCTTACAGGTAGATTTTCTGGTTAATAATGCAGGGCTATTACACAATGGCTATTTTACAGCACTGGATTTACAAGCTCAGGAACAGATGATCACCGTTAATATGCTGGCACTGACCGCCCTAACTCATTTATTTGCCAATGATATGGCTAGCCGAGGTGCGGGCCATATTCTTAATGTCGCATCACTGGCCGCATGGACGCCTATCCCCAACCAAAACGTCTATGCCGCAACAAAAGCCTATGTGCTGTCATTTACACAGGCATTGCACAATGAAATGCAGGCGGCGGGCACAGGCGTAACTGTGACCGCGCTTTGCCCAGGCTACACAGCGACAAAAATGATGGATAACCCTGATCAAGGAGGCAAGTTAATGATTCCGGAAAATATGATGCAATCAGCTGAGACTGTCGCAGAACTGGGTATCGATGCCTGCCTTGCGGGCAAAGCCGTATTGATCCCAGGTTTTGCCAATCGTTTAACCGCGTGGATTACGCGATTATTCTCTAAGATGGCATTAGCCAAAATTGCCGGACGCTTTTATCGCAATAATATGCAGATAAATCCCACTGAATAACGAGAAACTACTATGGCGCAGAAGAAACCGCAAAAAGTATTAATCACTGGTGCCAATGGGTTTATTGGCAATCGATTACTGCAGCATTATAAATCACAGGGTATTGCCGTGATCGGTGTGGATCTGACGGGCAATCAAGAGGATATTTTTCAGGGCGATATCGGTCAACCAGAAAGTATCAGTCACCTGCTTGCAGATTGCGAAGTGGTTATTCATACCGCCGCACTGGTATCGAACGCCATCGCCGATGCCGATATGTGGCGGGTCAATGTGCTGGCGACACATAATTTGGTTGAAGCCGCTAAAAAACACAATGTTAAACGTTTTGTCCAGATTTCCTCTATCGTCGCTTACGGTAATACCGCCGCGGGTGAGCTCAATGAGGATCATCCTGTCCATGCCGATGGCGGTAGCTATGTATTAACCAAGCTCGCCTCGGAACATGCAGTGCTCGCTGCCACTGTGAATAGCACTATGGAATTGGTGATTATTCGGCCTGGCGATGTTTATGGTCCTGGCAGCAGACCTTGGGTGGTTCTTCCTGTGGAAGCCATTAAAAAAGGTCAGTTTATGTTGCCGGCTAAAGGTGAGGGGTTTTTTCGTCCCATTTACATTGATGATCTGATCCGAGGTGTTGTTCTGGCCACCGCTTGTAAAGAGGCTGCGGGAGAAATCATCAATCTGTCCTGCGAGGGCTATATTACTACTGCGGAATTTTTCAGTTATCACTACCGCTGGCTCAATAAACGCGGCCCACTTAAAGTGTCTACCGGCCTAGCACTATTTACCGCTGCAGCCGCCAGTAAAATTGCTGCTGTTACCAGTGGGGTCAATGAAGCATCGGTGGCAACCGTCAGACAACTATCCACCAACAGCTGGTTTAGTATTGCTAAGGCCGAGCGAATATTAGGATGGAAGCCAGAAGTGTCCTTAGATACTGGTATGCAAGCGTCCCAGGAATGGGCTCAAGCTCAGGGGCTGATCAACTAGCCTACTTATGACGATAGGAACCAGCTGTGCGCCCAGTCCACTGCTTAAAGCTACGATAAAAAGAACGGGATTCTCGATAACCCAATTCGTAGGCAATATTTTCAAGGCTAAGGTCAGTATTGCGCAGGAAGTATAGTGCTAACTCCAAACGCAACTCATTTAGCACATCTTTATAGTGGGTCCCCTCCTCCCCTAGTTTGCGTTGCAATGTACGGCTACTGATGCCCAATTTTTCAGCAATCACCTCGCTGGATGGAGGCTGCTGTTTTAGCATCAGCCGCAGTAAGTTCTTGACTTGATCAGTCATTCGCTGATTCTGCGTCATTTCAGACATTAGCACAGTGGCATGTTCTAACAGCATTTCCAACAGTTTTTCATTGGCCTGTGGTAATGGCATGTCTAGCTTGTCTTCACAAATCCTTACGCCATTAGCCGATTGATTAAAGTATACCTCAACACCAAACATATCCTTGTAAGTGGCCAATAATGTCGAGTCCTCTGGTGGGGGATGCTCAAACCAAATCGCATCATGAGGATCGAAATTTAAAAAGTTACGCGCATAGGTAATCCAAGAAGCCAACACATGCTCAACTTCATGCCGAATCGCCAGTGGATGACTGAACTTACACTGCCAACGTTGCAGAGCATAGCCATCGGCAATTTCTGTACTGGTGACGCCCATATCACCGACGAGTTTCTCAAAAATTGGAATTTTCGCCTGAATATGACGTAGGGTCGGACAATTCATACTGATATAACCCAATACCGAATAGGACGCCGCCTCAGTAAAACGCGATGCATGTAAGCCAAAACAGGGGTCGCCACTGCCCTCGATAAGGAGCAGTAAGAGCCTCTCCATCGCCTCAATGGAAATATGATTATTGTTATCTGCCAACACCAAGGGGTCGATACCCGCCTTTTTAAGCAAAGGTATATGGTCAATGCCGCAAGCTTGCGCCGCCTTAATGTAGGGATTTATCGCTGGCACCGAGGCCAAACTATTAGATTCAATCATAAGAGTATCCATCCTACCTTGGCTGGCCGAAATAGTGACCTTACTGTCGCCGTACGACAGTGACCAAGTCTATTGTTGCGTTATTATATTAGTATTGGTCACAACAACCCTTTCTCGATACTTCACTGCAAATTAGTTTAGGGGTACTGGATCTATTTTTCTAGATCTGTACAGTGGCTTTATTAAAATTATACATATTCGGTTAAGGCAAATATTATGCGGCTCTGGAATGGCTGGGGAAATGAAAACAGCGAACTCAGCATGGAACTCAGTAGTGGGCTGAAAACGCTACTTGGTGCGCTTGTCGGACAAGGGATATCTCTACCGCAGGCCAGTTTAGAGGAGGTTATAGCTCAGGTCCCTCCATCACGACTTAAAGCACATTCTCTGATAAGCCTAGATGCAGAAACAAGAGTCAGGCACGCTCGGGGTCAGAGTCTTCCAGATTGGCTGGCAATGCGGAGTGGTGATGTTGATAGCTTTCCTGATGGTGTTGCTCAACCTGAAACAAGTGAACAGGTCCGCGAGCTGCTACAGCATGCGGCGGCGCATAATATTGAGGTGATTCCATACGGCGGTGGCACCTCGGTTGTCGGCCATATAAATCCCAATATCAGCGATCGCCCGATACTGACCATTAGTATGGCGAAGATGAATAAATTGCTTAACTTTGATCCTGTTAGTCAATTGGCCACCTTCGGCGCTGGCACCGCCGGCCCAGAGATTGAAGAGCAACTGCAGGCACAGGGTTATACGCTGGGTCATTTCCCCCAGTCTTGGGAGTTATCCACTGTCGGTGGCTGGGTTGCCAGTCGCTCAAGTGGCCAGCAGTCATTGCATTATGGCCGTATCGAAGCCCTCTTTGCTGGTGGCAAGATGGAAACCCTTCAAGGCACCATGGATATCCCTACGATACCCGCCTCGTCAGCAGGTCCAGATATACGCGAGATGATACTCGGTTCTGAGGGCCGTCTGGGTATTATTACTGAGGTTGCCATGCGGGTGACTCCAATACCGGAGATGGAACAGTTCCAAGTGGTCTTTTTTCCCAATTGGGAAGCCGGCTTAGCCGCTGCACGTGGTTTAGTGCAACAACGGATAGCTTTATCTATGGTGCGTCTGAGCAATCCCTTAGAGACCACTAGTCTGCTATATATGGGCGCTGGCGAAGAGACCGAGTCGGTGGTTACGCTTGAGGCTGCTTTGGCCAAACAAGGTATTGGCTCCGGCAAAGTAATGATGACTTTTGGCGTCACTGGCAGTAGCAAACATTGCGCGTACAACAAAGATAGCGCGATTGATCTCTGCACCTCTCATGGCGGTATTGTCGATCAGTCGGGGCTGGGCGATAACTGGGCTCACGGTCGTTTCCGTGCGCCCTATATCCGCGACCCACTGGGCACCGCAGGTTATGCCGTCGATACGATGGAAACTGCGGTTGATTGGTCTGCGGTATCCGATTCGGTTGAGCGCATCGAACAAGCGATACGCACAGGTCTGGCCGACGAAGGTGAACAGGTGCATGCCTACACGCACCTTAGCCACGTTTATGGTCAGGGCTCTAGTATTTACACTACCTATGTCTATCGGTTTGGTGATAGTTATGAGCAAGCGCTCGAACGCTGGCGTAAGCTGAAAGCCGCGGGCGCTGAACAAATTGTAGCTAGCGGCGGTACCATTAGCCATCAGCATGGCGTGGGCGCCGATCATCGCAACTATGTGCAAGCAGAGAAAGGTGTATTGGGCATTGCTGCAATCGATAGTGTCTGCCAATTCTTCGACCCCAATGGACAGTTAAATCCAGGCAAACTGTTACCTGAGGCTGAATAGAGAAATCAGCCGTAAAATCAAGGAATAGAGAGTTAAAGCAGCTACAACAATGAATCAAAACACGTCTCGCCAAACATTACTCAACGATATAGCCTCCGGCCAATCTGTGAATTGGGATATTATTATTGTCGGCGGCGGTATTACTGGTGCTGGTGTCCTACGCGAGGCAGTGCGCCGTGGCTATAAGACATTATTGATTGAGCAAGAGGATTTTTCTTGGGGCACCTCCAGTCGCTCATCAAAAATGGTGCATGGCGGTCTGCGCTATTTGGCTGCAGGCGACTTAAAACTGACCAAGCACTCGTTGCAAGAACGTGAGAGATTACTTAAGGAAGCACCGGGTTTGGTAGATCGCATTGCATTTTATTTTGCCTTGGGCAAAGGTAATTTCCCTGGCCGCATAGCCATGACTGTAATTCTGACAGTTTATGATTTCCTGGCGCGTATTCGTGATCATTGCTACTGTAATAATGCGGCATTACAACAGCGTTTTCCCGGTGTTGAAACCAATAACTTAAAAGGTGCCTGCTACTACACAGATGCCATGGTTGACGACTCAAGGCTGGTACTTCGTGTCCTGCAGGAGAGCATTGCCAACGGCGGTCAGGCGCTTAACTACTGTAAGGTCAAGCAACTACTGACCCATAACAATAAAGTCAGTGGTGTGCTATTGCACGACAAAGAAAGCGGTCGCAAGCTACAGCTCAAAGCGCCGGTAGTGATTAATGCTACCGGTGCATGGGCCGATACTCTGCGCAACCAACTCAACCCTGAAAAACGTGTTCGTCCACTGCGCGGTAGTCATTTAATTATTGCCAAACATTTCTGCCCGGTAACGGATGTTCTCACCTCTTTACATCCCGAGGATAAACGGGGGGTGTATATCTATCCTTGGGAGGGAACCACGGTTATTGGCACCACCGACCTCGATCATAATGAAGATTTGGATATCGAAGCCAGTATTTCTGAGCAAGAAACCCAGTATCTGCTAGATGGCTTTAATGCCATGTTCCCGAAAACTTCCTTATGCCGCGCTGATATTATCTCCACATGGGCTGGAGTGCGGCCGGTGATAGGCTCAGATAATGCTAAAGACCCCTCCAAAGAGCGCCGAGACCATGCCACCTGGTCCGATAATGGGTTGATTACCGTCAGTGGCGGTAAACTCACCACCTTTAGATTAATTGCTCTTGATGCACTTGATGCCGCTAAACGACACCTGTCGCCTGCCAAGGCCTTTACCGATGACCGAGTGTTTAGCGAACCTAGCATCAGTGCAGAGACATTGGTGCCGAACAATACCCGCTGGGCTCAGCGCTTGTTAGGCCGCTATGGTGATGCAGCAAAGACCCTACTGGCATTAGCCAAAACCGGTGAACAAGAGTGTTTGGGCGATACAGAATTTTGCTTAGCCGAATGTCGGTGGTCCGCTCGGCATGAAATGGTTCTGCACTTGGATGATCTACTATTGCGACGCACAAGGCTCGGTATGTGCTTGGCCGATGGGGGCGCGGAAATCTTTGATGCAGTGAAATGCATTTGCAGTGATGAACTGGGGTGGAGCGAACAACGCTGGCGATCTGAGTTAGAACGCTATCAAACCATTTGGCAGCGTTTTTACTCGCTACCCAATAGCAACAACTAATGCTATAAAACTAATAGACAGTGGTAGCAATAATGAAAAAATCGCCCTACTTTCTTGCCATAGATAACGGCACCCAAAGCGTCCGCGCTATGGTGTTCGATCAATCCGGCACGCTAATGGCGAAGAGTAAAGTAGATATCGAACCTTACTTTTCCACTCAACCTGGTTGGGCAGAACAGCGGGCAGACTACTTTTGGGCTTCACTATGCGATGCCTGTCAGCAACTATGGCCGATGCTCGACTTTCCTCGCGATAAAATTTCAGGTGTATCTATTACCACCCAACGCGCCACGGCAGTCGCTGTGGATGAAAATAATAATCCCCTTCGCGCTGCCATTACTTATATGGATCAGCGCCAAGTCAATACTAAGCCTAAACTAGGCCTGTTTGAATCAGCGCTTATGACTGCAATCAAGGCCAAAGATTTTGTCGATAGGGTTCATCAGCAAGCGGAGGCTAGCTGGATGGCACAGGAAGAGCCCGAACTGTGGCAACGGGTGCATAAATTTTTACTACTGTCTGGCTATCAAAGCTATAAGCTTACCGGCCAATATACTGATGCTGTAGCCAGCCAAGTCGGCTACGTCCCCTTTGATTTCAAAGCACTCGGGTGGGCCGCAGAGCGCGACTGGAAATGGCGCGCAGTCCCTATCACCGCTGATATGCTCCCCGATTTAAAACCTGCAGGGAATGTACTCGGCTACATAAGCTCAGAGGCCGCTGAACAAACGGGTATACCCGCGGGTTTACCGCTGATTTCCAGCGGTTCTGATAAGGCCTGCGAAGTACTGGGAACCGGTTGTCTGGATTCTGAAACTGGTAGCCTAAGTTATGGCACCATGGCCACGCTCAATATCACCAGTGACCAATATTTGGAAGCTATCTCCTATCATCCCGCCTACCCTGGCGTGATACCT
Organism: uncultured Porticoccaceae bacterium; assembly: GCA_965659315.1. Lineage (GTDB taxonomy): Bacteria > Pseudomonadota > Gammaproteobacteria > Pseudomonadales > Porticoccaceae > HTCC2207. Next base: position 12,772 of record CBFHVP010000006.1, read on the forward strand.
GGCACCTTTAATGTTGAAGTGATGGTGGAGCGGGGTTATTGGATGATCAACTGGTTTAAGCAACAATTTGGCCTGCATGAACAGACCATTGCCAAACAACGCGGCGTGGCGGCAGAGACATTATTCGACGACTTGCTAAGTGCAGTACCAGCCGGTTCGATGGGCCTAACACTGCAACCCTATTGGGGCACAGGAACTAATAGCGCCGGTGCAGAAGCCAAGGGCGCTATTATTGGCTTTAGTGACAATCACACCAGAGCTCATATCTATCGAGCCATGATAGAGGGGCTTACCTATGCCCTTCGCGAGGGAAAAGAACTATTGGAAAAGCGCAGTGGTAAAACACTACGTCGTTTGGTGGTCTCCGGGGGCGGTTCCCAGAGTGATCAAATTATGCAAATTACCGCAGATATTTTCGGTATGCCCGTCGAGCGCCCACACACCTATGAAGCTTCAGGCTTGGGTGCCGCCATAGCCACTGCTGTTGGCACTGGCGCCCATCCGGATTTTGCCACCGCTGTTGCACTGATGACCCATGTCTCGGATCGCTTTGAACCAATACCTGCCAATCAGCAACTCTACAACCAGCTGTACAACAAGGTTTATAAAACCATGTATGGCCAACTGAAACCGAGTTATCAGGCGATTCAAGCCATTACTGGGCGTTAGCGCCAACGATTTGAACATCGCTTTTAGCGCTCTCCAGTAGAATGAGATGAAGTCGAGATCAAACGTTACTTAGCGCAATAGCCTCTCTTTGTGGCAGTAATCTAACGTCGCCTGTAATGCCAAGGTCACCTTGTCCATCATTTCATCAATTTGTTCGTTAGTGATAATTAATGGCGGACAAAACCCTAGGCTTGACCCAGCGACTGCACGTATCAGTAATCCCTGGTCCTGCGCCATCTTCTGCGCGTAACCTCCTACCACACCGCCGACAAAGGGCTCAGCAGTTTCTTTATTAGCCACTAACTCCAGTGCGCCAATAAGGCCACTACCACGTACCTCTCCGACTAATGGATGATCGCTAAATTCAGCTAACCGTTGCTGCAGGTATTCGCCGGTGACTGCAGCACTGGCAAATAGCTGATCGCGCTGATAAATCTCCAGCGTTTTAAGTGCTACGGCACAGGCCACCGGATGACCAGAATAGGTATAACCATGACCAAAAGCGCCTGCATTAGCGCTTTGCTCTATCATGGCATCATACATATCGCGACGAATAGCGGAGGCACTGATTGGCATATAGGCTGAGGACAGTTGTTTAGCAAATGTCATCATATCGGGGCTCTCAATGGCCATAGTAGTACAACCAAAATCATTACCCGTGCGCCCAAAGCCGGTAATAACTTCATCAGCCCAGAACATAATATCGTACTTGTTTAGAACCGCTTGAACCTTCTGATAGTAGCCTGGCGGTGGCACAATCACACCACTGGCACCGGTGATAGGCTCGGCGATAAAGGCGGCGATAGTCTCTGGCCCTTCTCTAATAATCATCGCTTCAAGGTTGCCGACGATTCTATCGACAAATTCTACTTCCGATTCATCACCCTGCTTGCCGCGATAATAATGTGGATGATCGGTGCGCAAAATACCCAATGCATCCACCGGCAGGTCAAAATGATTTTGTGTTACTGGCAGACCGGTCAATGAAGCAGAGGCCACAGTGACGCCATGATAGGAGCGCTCCCGAGCAATAATTTTACGTCGTTCAGGTTTGCCTATGGCTTCATGATAATAGCGCAATAGTTTGATCTGGGTATCGTTGGCATCGCTACCGGAGTTGCCAAAAGACAGCACTGCGTCATGCATGGGAATCATATCGGCGAGTGTATCTGCCAAATCAATCGCGACCTGATGGGTTTTGCCACCAAACATATGACTAAAATTGAGCTTACTCATCTGCTCAGTGGTGGTATCAATTAACTCCTGATTGCCATAACCCAGTGCCGTACACCAGAGACCTGCCAAGCCCTCGAGATATTTGTTGCCCTGTTTATCCCATACATAGCAACCCTTACCACGCTCAATACTGATCTGCTCAATCGCTTTAAAATTGGTGGTTGGATAAATTAAATGGGTCATTGTGATTCCTCAACTAAGATTAAGCGCTATTACCTAATACCACTACTCAATACCGCCCATACAGATATATTTGATATCCATATAGTCATCCATGCCGTACTTGGAACCCTCGCGTCCACTGCCCGAC
>CBFHVP010000006.1:15085-39910 GCA_965659315.1 uncultured Porticoccaceae bacterium
CCACCACCTAAGGTCACCTCGGCACCTTTGGCGACAGCATCATCAATAAACTCGCAAACACCCGTAGCCGCTTGTTCATCAATTAGCGGCCCAACGGTCACACCGTCCTCCGCACCATTACCCAAGGTTAATTTTTTCACTGCTGTGGCCAACTTAGATGCAAACTGATCATAAATTCCCGCCTGAATAATTAAGCGATTGGAACAGACACAGGTCTGCCCAGCATTGCGATATTTGGATACCAACGCACCCTGCACAGCGGCATCAATATCTGCATCGTCGAAAACAATAAAAGGCGCATTGCCCCCCAACTCCATGGAGGTACGCTTTACAGTCTGGGCACATTCAGCTATCAGCTGCTTACCTACCGGAGTGGAACCGGTAAAAGTGACCTTGCGCACCTCGGGATTACCGGTGATTTCAGCACCGATCTCAGCGGTGCGGCCGGTAACCAGATTGACCAACCCCTTGGGAAAACCTGCTCGTTCGGCCAACGCCATAAGCGCCAACGCCGATAATGGCGTCGCGTTAGCCGGCTTGCATACCACCGCACAGCCAGCGGCGATGGCGGGCGCAATTTTACGGGTCAGCATGGCATTGGGGAAATTCCAAGGTGTAATACAGGCCACTACACCCACCGGCTGCTTAATCACCATAATGCGTTTATCCGCTGATGGTGGCGCAATAATATCGCCATAAACGCGTTTCGACTCTTCACTAAACCATTCGACATAGTTGGCCCCATAGGCAATTTCACCCCGCGCCTCAGCCAGTGGTTTGCCTTGCTCAGCGGTTAATAACTGAGCCAAATCTTCCTGGTTTTCTACAATCAGGTTGAACCATTTGCGCAACAGAGCAGCGCGCTCTTTAGCTGTAGTTTTAGCCCAAGCGTTTTGTGCTGCTGATGCTGCCTCAATCATACGGCGAGTCTCGGCAGTGCCGCACTTAGGCACCTCAACGAGTATTTCACTGGTCGCTGGATTAATCACTGGCACTGTCTCACCACAATCAGCACTGATCCATTGGCCATTAACATAGGCTTGGCTTTTAATCAGGGACTTATCTTTAAGCATCAATGTCATGGGATTTCCCGTAATTTTGTTGGTAAATGGTGGCAAAGTATAAATAACTGCGCACCACCTGACACGAGTTTGTCAGAATCATGAGTCAGTCAATCAGTGGGAGCAATACCCATGATTAGGTAGGTACTTATTTTAAATGCTTATTTTAGGTGCTTATTTTAGGTGCTACTTTAGATGCTATATCAGTGGAGGAAAAACCTGTAATCTAGCGCTTTAAGAGGGTCGGTGATGTCTAATTTTAACTTACATTTTACACGTGATGGCATTCATACTCATCTGGCGCTGCCTGCAGAGACATTATTTGGTGTAATACCAGAATTGCGACAATACTTTGAGGACTGTCAATGGATAAGGGTCGGATGGGGCGACTATCGCTACTATGGCGCCGAGCATCAACCCCTATGGCTGGGGCTGCGCGCACTATTGGTACCCACTTCCTCTGTTGTTGGTCTATTGGGTATCAATGACCTACGTGAAGCCCTTAGCGACTCAGCAACGCTATACAGCCTATCGGTGAGTGCGCCATTAGTAGAATCTGTAGCATTATTTGTGCAACGGTATTTTAAACTCGACAAAACTCTGCGACCCACCAAGGTTCGCGATAGATATTGCGGCACGCAATTCTTCAAGTCACATGGTATTTATTTACTGCTCAATACCTGCAACAACTGGACATCTCGCGGGTTAAGCCGCGCAGGCCTTGATTTGATGCCGATATTTAATTTCCTGCCGGGCCAAGTCGAGCGCAGTGTGCGAAAAAATGGCTATTCACCGGTGCTTGAATACTGACGCAGTTTTTACTAAAAACTCAGCTTAATACCCAGAGAAATACAGTCCATGCCCAAGTCTTTGTCCAGTGCACCAATATCATAATCTTTGTACTTGAGATCGAGACTAATTCTGTTGTTGAGCATGTAATTCATGCCGACACCCAACACCAAGTCTGTTCCGTTATCTTTGTAGGTAGACTCATAACCCGCGCCCCCCAATGAGGTATCCCAATCACTAACACCCACAGAAGCCAGTAGATTTAGGGTTTCGCTTACAGGGTAATGAGCAGCTATAGCCAACTCGAAAGCATCGCCGCTTATTTCACCTCCTGCTAAACCCTGCGCAAAGCCCATATCACCAAAATCAATATAACCGACTTCTATGGCAAAGATATCATGCAGAGAGCGACCTGCTCTAATTTCTAAAGATGTGCCGTCTTTGGTCACATCATTGCCATCTGGAGCCACGCTGGTATCAGTTCGGCCAACCGCCAAACCCATATAATTCTCAGCAAAAACTGCTGTTGGCAATACGCTAGAACTAAGGAGAATCACAGCGAACAGTCTTTTCTTTATCGAAAGCATCACACTTACTCCATCATTAACGACCAGTAGTTGCGCAAATACTGTACAGGTCAGAATCAATCAATACAATCATAGACCTTACCCAGCTGGACTGCTAAGAACTATCCCCAACGGGGTATTATTATCAGATTTACTCTGTCAGTACCCTGCCAGTCTCATTAAATAATCAGAGCTCAATATGCTGACTAATAACCACGATTTTAGCCAATACGATACGCAAGCCATTAATAACAGCGATAAAGCGCATTTCCTGCACCCTTGGCAAATTTTTGATACCTTTACTGAAACTGGTGCACTGCCCATAGCAGCTGCTGAGGGCGCCTATCTCTTCGATAGCGATGGCAAGCGCTACTTGGACGCAGTGGGTGGCCTGTGGTGTACCAATATAGGCTTGGGTCGAGATGAGATGGCCGATGCTATTGCAGATCAAGTTCGCAATATGGCCTATGCTAGCCCGTTTGTCGATATGACTAATATTCCCGCTGCGACACTGGCGACAAAATTGGCTGAACTGGCACCGGGCGAACTCAATCATGTGGCACTTTCCTGCGGTGGATCCACCGCTATCGACACCGCTTATCGCCTGATCCACTTTTACCAGAATTGTCGTGGCAAAGAAGATAAAAAGCATATTATCTCTCGCGTCAATTCTTATCATGGTTCCACCTATGCATCGATGTCCATTGGTGGCAAGCCTGGTGATCATCCGCCAGAGTTTGATTATATTGAGGATAAAATCCATCATATTTCCTGCCCCAATTATTATCGGCCGGAGGAATCTGGCGAGCATGCGGATATCAGCGAGGCGGACTTTTTGGCGGCCAAACTACAAGAGTTAGAAGATAAGATACTCGATATTGGTGCACACAGGGTCGCCGCATTCTTTGCCGAGCCAGTGTTTGGGGCAGGTGGCGTGATTGTGCCCCCACAGGGCTACCATCGCGGAACTTGGGAGATCTGCCAAAAGTATGATGTTCTCTATGTGTCTGACGAGGTAGTTACTGCCTTCGGTCGACTGGGCCATTGGTTTGCTTCCAAAGAAGTGTTCGATTTCCAACCCGATATTATCTGCTCCGCCAAAGGTTTAACCTCAGGCTATCAACCGCTGGGTGCGACCATTTACTCAAGTGCTATTCATAAGGTAATCAGTGAACAGGGCCATGGCCGCTGTTTTGCCCATGGTTTTACCTATTCTGGTCATCCCGTGGCCTGTGCCGCCGCGTTGAAAAATATTGAAATTATGGCGCGAGAGAAACTGCTTGCCCATGTACAGGATATTGGCCCCTATTTTCAAGCGCAATTAAAAACCCTGATTGATTTGCCTATAGTCGGTGATGTGCGTGGTGTTGGTTTGATGGCATGTGTTGAGTTTGTCAAAGACAAGACCAGTAAACGGCGTTTTGATGAGGAACTGGATATCGGCAAATGGATTTCCAATCAGGCGGATAGCAGAGGGTTAATTGTGCGACCCATTGTTAATCTTAATGTCATGTCGCCACCACTGATTATTAATCGTGAACAGGTGGACTTTATAGTGGCTACCTTGCGACAAAGTATTCTCGCTTGTATCGATGATTTGCGCCAACAGGGGCATTTCTAGGCGATTAATTGCCCAATAGCCATTGATATTTAATCGACCGACCCCATCTCTTACCAGACAGCAAACATTAGGTAGTGAAAGAGATGGAACAATATCGTGGTACAACTATTTTGTCCGTGCGACGCAATGGCAAAGTCGTCATTGGTGGCGACGGCCAAGTAAGCCTTGGCAATACTATTATGAAAGGTAATGCGCGCAAGGTGCGCCGCCTGTATAAAGAGCAGGTGATCGCTGGTTTTGCTGGTGGCACCGCTGACGCCTTCACGCTATTTGAACGCTTTGAGGCTAAACTTGAGCAGCATCAGGGCAATCTCACCAAAGCCGCAGTTGAACTGGCCAAAGACTGGCGTACCGACCGTATTCTACGCAAACTTGAAGCGCTGCTCGCTGTCGCTGATAGCGAGGCATCACTGATTATCACTGGTAACGGTGATGTTATTCAGCCCGAGGATGATCTTATCGCCATCGGCTCTGGTGGGCCATTTGCTCAATCAGCCGCCCGCGCGCTGTTGGATAACACCGAATTGGATGCCAGAGATATTGTCGAGCAAGGACTGAAAATCGCTGGTGATATCTGTATCTATACTAATCACAACAGAACTATTGAAGAGTTAGACTCTACTGCTTAAGAGTCTGCTCAGCAAAGAGTAGCTAGGAATTCTTATGTCACAAATGACTCCCCGTGAAATTGTTCACGAACTCAATCGTCATATCATTGGTCAGGATGACGCCAAAAGAGCTGTAGCCATTGCCTTGCGCAACCGTTGGCGGCGCTCCCAGTTAAATGATGAAATGCGCAATGAGGTCACGCCAAAAAATATCCTGATGATAGGCCCTACTGGCGTGGGTAAAACAGAGATTGCTCGGCGCTTGGCGCGCCTTGCTAATGCCCCTTTTGTCAAAGTGGAAGCGACTAAATTTACCGAGGTTGGCTATGTCGGCAAAGACGTTGAGTCCATTATCCGCGACCTTGTGGAAACATCGGTGAAACAGCGCCGCGAACAGGAAATGGAAAAAGTGGCACAACGCGCAATGGATGCCGCCGAAGAGCGTGTATTGGATGCGCTACTGCCACCCGCGCGCAGTGCAGATGCAGCAACAGACAGAGACGGCTCAACTCGGCAAATTTTTCGCAAAAAACTGCGTGAAGGAGCACTCAACGATAAAGAAATCGAAATTGAACTGAGACAAATGCCAGCTGGTGTGGAAATTATGGCGCCCCCAGGTATGGAAGAAATGACTAACCAACTGCAGGGTATGTTTAGCAGTATGGGCCAAGGCAAAACCTCCACGCGCAAAGTTACTGTGGTTGAAGCGTTAAAACAGTTGCAAGATGAGGAAGCGAGTAAACTGGTTAACGAAGAAAAGATAAAGGCCACTGCAGTAGAGGCTGCAGAGCAAAATGGTATAGTCTTTCTAGATGAAATTGATAAGGTCTGTCGCCGCAGTGAAGGGAGCGGCGGTGCTGATGTGTCTCGTGAAGGTGTGCAGCGCGATCTATTACCGCTTATTGAGGGCAGCACCGTATCAACCAAGTACGGCATGATTAAAACGGACCATATATTGTTTATTGCCTCAGGAGCCTTTCACCTATCCAAGCCCTCTGATCTTATTCCCGAATTGCAGGGTCGTCTACCCATTCGTGTTGAATTGAATTCTCTGGAGATCAATGATCTCGAACGTATTCTCACCGAACCCAATGCCTCATTGACCAAGCAGTATGGCGAATTAATGGCCACTGAAGGTTTGACCATTGACTTCACAGAGGATGGCGTCAAACGCATCGCCGAAATTGCCTTTGAGGTCAATGAAGGTACGGAAAATATCGGGGCGCGGCGCTTACATACTATCCTCGAGCGTCTGCTGGAAGATATTTCGTTTGAGGCCTCTGATCTAGGTAGCAAAGGTGAAAAAATCAGCATTGATGCCGCCTATGTCGAGAAAAATCTTGGTGAACTAGCCAGTAATGAAGATTTAACACGGTTTATTCTGTAATGCCCATGCCAACTCGTATCGTTGTCAGCGAACAAAAAGATACGCTGCATTTGGAGTATCAGGGCGACGTACGGTTTTCCTTGTCCGCCGAGTACCTTCGCGCGTTTTCCCCTAGCGCGGAGGTGCGCGGTCATGGCGCGGGGCAGGAAGTATTGCAAGTTGGTAAACGCCATGTATTGATCACATCGCTTCAGCAGTCCGGCAATTACGCGATCCAAATAAGTTTTGATGATGGTCATGACTCCGGCATTTTTACCTGGGACTATTTATTTGAACTGGGCTCCAATCACACCGATAACTGGGCCGATTATTTGCAGCGCCTGCACAAGGCCAATCAGTCCCGTGACCCAGATACTCAGGTCGTGAACCTTTCCTGAACCCCCCAACAACCGCTACAATGGGCCCTGAACTTTGAGAGATAGTTGCGCCAATGTCTGATAAAACCACCCATTTCGGCTACAAAACCGTCAATATTGAAGAAAAGGCTGAGAAAGTCGCAGAAGTATTTCATTCTGTTGCCGGTAAATATGATCTTATGAATGATTTGATGTCTGCCGGCATTCATCGCCTATGGAAGCGCATGACCATTGAGATGTCAGGTGTGCGACGCGGTCATTCAGTGCTGGATATTGCCGGTGGTACGGGGGATTTAACGGCCAAGTTCTCACGCATTGTCGGGGCCGAGGGAACCGTGGTTCTCGCGGATATCAATGACTCGATGCTCAAAGTTGGACGCGACCGATTAATGGATCGCGGTATTGTCGATAATATTAAATTCTCTCAGGCTGATGCCCAGTCTCTACCCTTTCCCGACAATACTTTTGATGTGATTACCATTGCCTTTGGACTTCGCAACGTGACTGACAAAGATATGGCGTTGCGCTCGATGTTACGCGTATTAAAGCCCGGCGGTCGACTGCTAGTGCTGGAGTTTTCTAAACCAGGAAATCCCTTACTATCCAAAGTCTACGACACTTACTCCTTCAGTATTTTGCCCAAACTCGGCAAACTCTTCGCTAGCGATGCCGACAGTTATCAATATCTGGCCGAGTCGATTCGTATGCACCCTGACCAAGGCACCTTGCAAGATATGATGGACAATGCTGGCTTTGCCAATACTGATTTTCACAATATGACCGGCGGTGTTGTTGCCTTGCATCGAGGGGTCAAACCCTAGTGATTTTTGCTGCCCTGCACTCAGCGGCACTGGAAGGTGTTGAAAGAATTATTAACGCTGCGCTTATCCATGATCCGTCATCAGTACAAAAATTAGCATCAATGGCAGGCCGTGTAGTGCTGATTGACAGCACCATGCCGGCGCTGAGTATTGCGCTGGAACTGACACCCAGTGGCGTTATGTTGCATCATAATTGGCAGGATAAAGCCGACATCTGCATCAGTGGCTCTTTGGTATCTATCGCGGCCATGGCGATCGAGTCTGAAGAGACGGTTTCATTATCAGGGACCGGTGTTAATGTCAGCGGTAATCTTGATATGTTGCGCCAACTCAATCATATAATGGCTGACCTAGATATTGACTGGGAAGCCGCGCTGGCCCAGTTAATCGGCGATGTGCCCGCCCATATGGTGGCGGGCAGTGTGCGCCAATCGGCCAGTTTCAGAGCTGATGCGTTTAACCGCGCGCAATCGGCGGTAGTTGAAGTGTCGCAGGAAGAGCTACGGCTTACTCCCAGCCAAAATGAATATCAACAATTTGTACAGTCTGTACGTCACCTTGCAACGGATGTCGATCGTCTTGTTGCTCGCGCCAACAGGCTTCGTCTGATTGTCCAAGATAGGAATATTATTCCGTGATGCGTCTCCGCCGCTTTGCCAAAATAGCCTATGTGGTCAGTAAATACCGTCTTGATCAGTTAATTGCAAAAGATCAGCTACCCTTCGCTCTGCGAGCTCTAATAGCACCAGCTGCGCTGTTCGGCCGACCTAAAGCCACACGGGGCGAACGCCTGCGAAGAGCACTGGAAGAGTTGGGGCCCATATTTATTAAATTCGGTCAGCTATTATCGACTCGACCAGATCTGGTACCCAGTGATATCTGTACCGAATTGGCACAACTGCAAGATAACGTACCACCCTTTAGCTCTACAGTATTTAAACAGCACATCGAAGCCACTTTACAAGGATGTGTCGAAGATCTATTTCTCAGCTTTGACGCTGATCCATTAGCCTCTGCCTCTGTCGCACAGGTACATGCTGCAGTACTCTCAGACGGTCGCGAAGTAGTGGTTAAAGCAGTGCGACCTGGCATTGAAAAAATTATACGCAAAGATATCGCCCTGCTTTATACCCTCGCTCGCCTACTTGCTAAATACAGTGATGACGGACGACGCCTACGACCCATTGAGGTGGTTTCAGATTACGAGATGGTAATTTTGGATGAGTTGAATTTGCAGAGTGAAGGTGCCAATGCTTCATTGTTGCGTCATAATTTCAATGATTCACCACTGCTCTATGTACCCGAGATATATTGGCCCTATTCTAATGAAGATGTGTTGGTTATGGAGCGCATCTACGGTATTCCCGTCACCAATATGACGGACTTAGAAGCCGCTGGTGTCGATATGAAAGTCTTGGCTGAACGCGGCGTTGAGATCTTCTTTACACAGGTTTTTGAGCACAATTTTTTTCATGCCGATATGCATCCGGGTAATATTTTCGTCGATGCCAGCAAACCCAAAATGCCAAGTTACTTGGCGATTGATTGCGCCATCATGGGCTCTCTGTCCAATGATGACCAATTCTATCTAGCACGCAATCTACTGGCGATATTCAAACGCGATTACCGTCAAGTCGCTGAGCTACATATCCGTTCAGGATGGGTGCCAGCGGACACCCCAGTAAATGAATTTACTGGAGCCATTCGCTCCGTCTGCGAGCCTATATTTGAGCGTCCATTAAATGAAATTTCCCTTGGTCATATGCTGATTAGTTTGTTCAATACTGCGCGACGCTTCAATATGGAAGTACAGCCCTCACTGGTGCTACTCCAAAAAACATTGCTTAATATTGAGGGACTTGGTCGCCAGATGTACCCGCAGCTTGATTTGTGGACTACCGCCCAACCATTTCTAGAACGATGGTTAAAACAGCGCTACTCACCAAAAGCTGTCTTTAAACAGTTTAAGCGCCATGTACCAGACTGGTTGGAACATCTTCCGCAGATACCACCGCTGATCTATCAGGCACTACAGTCCATGCAACAACCGCCAGTAGCCCCCGCTGTGAAGCCACAAGCTGAGCAAAAAACAAACGGTAAACTACTGAATCGTCTTGGAGCAGCGTTAGCCGGTGTCGGCATTGGTTTATCTGCACCGCACTGGCTCGAATCGTTGCAGCTTTCACCAAATAGTAGCTTGTTACTGATCTGTCTCGGATTACTGTTCTTGCTATTACGTTAGTTGCAGTTCCGCTATAATGCTGTCATGTCGAACTATCTTGATCAAATCGCCTGGAATACTGACGGCCTGGTACCTGCCATTGCGCAGGATGCTGAGACCGGGCGGATTCTGATGGTAGCCTGGATGAACCGTGAAGCGCTTGAGCTCACAGTCAATGAGAACCGCGCTGTTTACTGGTCGCGATCAAGACAAAAGCTATGGCGCAAGGGCGAAGAATCGGGCAATGTGCAGCGACTGAAAGAACTGCGTTTAGACTGCGATAATGATGTTATTACCATGCAGGTTGAGCAACTGGGGGGCATTGCCTGCCATACTGGTAGAACCTCATGCTTTTACTCTGTGTTGCGTAATGGCCGTTGGCATGCAGTAGATGAAGTGATTAAAGACCCCAAGGAAATCTATCAATGAGTCAGTCAGTACTCAGCCAGCTAACAGAGGTGTTGCAGGCGCGTAAACAGGCCAATGCCGAAGACTCCTATGTCGCTAGCTTGCACGCGCAAGGATTGAATAAAATCCTTGAAAAAGTTGGCGAAGAAGCGGTTGAAACCATTCTTGCCGCGCGCGACGCGGAACAGAGTGGTAACAATGAAAAAGTCATCTACGAGACTGCTGATCTATGGTTTCACAGTTTGGTAATGCTGTCCCATCTCGGTGAAAATGCCGAATCTGTATTGGCGGAATTGGCACGACGTTTTGAATTATCTGGCCTCGAAGAAAAGGCGCAACGAAAAAATAAAAAGGAGACATAAAATGGGTTTTGGCTGGCAGGAATTATTAATTATATTAGTGATTGTGGCGCTTATTTTTGGCACTAAAAAACTGCGTAATATTGGTTCTGATCTTGGCGGTGCGGTGAAGGGCTTCAAAGAGAGCGTATCATCAGACACCGAGACGACCGTATCTGACGAAACATCAGAAACCGTTGAGAAAAAAGACACTACAGAATAAATCATGTTTGACGTAGGTTTCTCTGAATTACTGGTTATTGCCATTATCAGCTTGATTGTTATGGGGCCTGAGCGCTTACCGGAAACGGTGCGCACTATCGGGTTATGGATCGGTCGTCTGAAACAGATGTTTATCAATGCCCGTAAAGAATTGGAAGACGAGGTCGGTATGGATGAGGTGCGTCGCCAATTACATAACGAGAAGATATTGAGTGAATTGGAAAGCAATAAGTCTGAGTTCGAGCAGACTATAAAGCAAGGCAAAACCAATCTAGAAAAAACTGCAACAGATCTCAAACAGACCATTGATGGCGCAACAGATAGCAAATCATGACTGATGAAGCTGAAGACTTAGTCACCCAGCCCTTTATGGCTCATCTGATCGAGTTCCGCGACCGCGTGCTACGCGCTTTTATCGCTGTGCTAGTTATATTTGCCGGGCTATTTTCCTTTAGCCAGCAACTCTATCTGTATATCTCTGAGCCTATTCGTGAGTATCTTCCCGCCACCTCAAGCATGATCGCTACCGAGGTTGCGTCGCCCTTTCTAACGCCTTTTAAGCTAACATTGGTGCTGTCCTTTTTTGCTGCTATGCCCTACATTCTCTACCAAGTTTGGGCCTTCGTAGCGCCCGGGCTGTATCAGCGAGAAAAAAAGATTGTTATACCGCTATTTTGCTCCAGCGTTATATTATTTTATGCCGGTATGGCCTTCGCTTACTATGTCGTCTTTCCATTAGTATTTCTGTTCTTTACTAGCATCGCGCCAGAGGGTATCAGTGTGATGCCCGATATTCGCAGTTACTTGGACTTTGTATTAAAACTGTTTTTTGCCTTTGGCTTGAGCTTTGAAATCCCCATCGCGGTGGTGATTTTATCTTGGATGGGCGTCGTAGATCCCGACAACTTAGCCAAGAAGCGCCCCTATGTATTTGTGCTGTGCTTTGTATTGGGTATGCTACTAACACCGCCCGACATCATTTCACAGACCTTACTGGCCATACCTATGTGGCTACTTTTTGAAATTGGTATTTTATTTGGTCGCCTCATTAAACCAGACTAAACATGCGTTAGGACAATCAAGCAGATTTACTGAGTATTGTGAGACACCTCTCCGCCGATATAAAACCAACGTGATCCCTGACGAATAAAAACTGATTTTTCATGCATTTCGGTAATGTGATTATTGTCTTGGTAACTGGCCTTAAATTCTACCCAACCGCTATTACCATCGACCCCTGTATCAATGATGTGCAATTTAATCCAATCAATATCCGATCGAGATAATTCTGCAATAGACAGGTCTGTGGCCATCGGTGCAAACCAGGTACTCAGCAAGTATTTGCCATACCCCCCAAGAGCATAGGCACTGTATCTAGAGCGCATAAGCTCATCTGGCGTCGTCGCTGAGCGAATATCATCAAGTAAAGGCTGGCAGCACTGCGCAAACTGCCTATTACTTCCGCACACACAATTCCTCAGGGTCATTTTGCCCATCCATAAAGTTATTTAAAGTAGCCCAAACGGCACAGACTGGTTTAGAATCATAACTTATATTTTTAGGGAAGTCAGAGTATGCCTAGCGTAGATATTGTGTCGGAAATCGATACTGCCGAGATACTGAATGCAACAGATAACGCCAATAGAGAACTGTCGACCCGATTTGATTTTCGTGGCGTCGATGCCAGTATTGACCTGGCCAATGATATCGTCACCATTAAGACGGAGGCAGACTTCCAATGTCAGCAATTACTGGATATTTTTCGCGCCCAGTTAGTTAAGCGTAAGATTGATCCTCGCGTTATTGAGTGCGATGAGCAATCCATCCATCGGGGCAAAACATTTTCACTGGAGGTGCGATTTAAGCAGGGAATAAGTTCGGAGCTATGTAAAAAAATCATTAAATTGATCAAAGAACAGAAGCTTAAAGTACAAGCGGCCATTCAAGGTGATCAGGTGCGCGTAACCGGCAAAAAGCGTGATGACCTGCAGGCAGTCATGGCCATGGTTCGCGAAGCCGACCTAGGCCAACCCTTCCAGTTTAAAAACTTTAGGGACTAGGCTCATTGATCAGTCGGCAGCTACAAATGTCATCGAAATACTGTTAACGCAGTGACGGATATTTTTTTCGGTAAAACCCTCACCTTCAAACACATGGCCTAAATGCCCGCCACAATTGGCACAAATTATTTCTATGCGCCGGCCATCGGCATCGATCTCACGTCGCACTGCTCCTGCAATCTCATCATCAAAACTCGGCCAACCACAGTGTGAGGGGAATTTATCTTCGGAACGATACAACGGTGAATTACACTGTTTGCACAGATAGGTGCCCACAGCTTTATGATCGGTATACTCACCCACAAACGGTGGCTCGGTGCCTTTTTGTAAAATAACGTAGCTTTCGTCCGCTGTTAGTTGATTGTAATTTTTATCCTGCATACCTATCGACCCTTTTGCTGTACTGCCAACCACAGTGTATCCATTGCCTGCTTAAGCTCAAGTAATGATGATGGAATTCCCTTTTCATCTAACATCAAAAAATCCAGTTGCGGATGACCTAATGCAGCATATTCCCAATCAATAATAAATAAACCACGATCATTAGCAATAATATTGTCCGGCACCAGATCATGATGACAAATAACGGCTTGCCAGTCATCGTTGTCGACCGCTGATGCGACAGCTTCTATCTGCTCAGTAACGGCTGTTGAAAGCGTTTTATCACTCAATTGGTCTAAGTAATCTCGACAATATTGAAGATAATTTCGCGGTTTTTCTCCGGACATTTTAATTGATTGAATCTGACGCAAGGCCATATGAAGGGAGTCTCTTATCTCAGTATTTTTCAAGCTTTTGCCACTGAGGCGACTCCCTTCAATAAACTCGCTGACCATTATATGTTGATCATTATAATAAATTTCAGGCACCAAACCCGTCGCTTGCAGACAGTGTAAAATCCTCGCCTCTCTCTGCCGATCAATACCAAGTTTTAAACTATCTACGGAGTTGACTCTCACTACAGCCTGCCCTTTATCAGCGGCAACCAAAAATGTTCTGTTGGTAAGACCACTCGAAAACTCTCTAACCACTGTCGGTTGATTGACCAGCGAAAAGGGAGTTTGCCATTGTCGCCAATTATACAGGGCTTGCTGCAGACGCTGTTGCACGCTGATCGAGATAGGCCTTTCTCCAAGTAAAGTAACCAATAACCGAAAGACCCAAGTATACCGCAAGCATTGCTGCAGTTTGATACAACTCGCGATCAATAAACATATACATAGAAAGGCTATTAATAACGATCCAATACAACCAGTTCTCAAGTACTTTGCGGGCCACCATCAATGTGGTCATAATGCTGGCCCAAGTGGTAAACGAATCAAGATAGGGCAATTTAGCATCGGTATTAGCTGCAAGAATATAGCCGGATAGCAAGGTGGCTATACCAATTAACAGTAGCGCTAAACAATGCTGTTTAATAGGCCAGCGACAGATAGCGATACCCGTTCCATAATCACCACCGCGACGCCACTGATACCAACCGTACACAGCCATCAGCATATAATAGATATTTAGTGCAGACTCCATGTACAGACTGACATCGCCAAATATATACACATAGATGGCTGTGCTGAAAAATGCACAGTACCAACAAAAGCTATTTTGTCGCATCGCCAAAATGAGATAGGCGATAGCGAGAGCCACTGCGACTGTTTCTAAATTAAAACCTTGTAACACTATTTAAAGGGCCTCGTACCCAGGAATAATTTTGGCCACATAAATCGCCATATTAAATTCCTTGTAGCAGTCCTCGATCGTATCCTGCACCGCTTTCATCGCATAGGCATAGTCACCCTGCACCACCGTGCTGGTGGGAAAGGTCGTTACTTTAAGATGATCAAATTGATTAATCCGCTCGATAAAGCCTTTTATCGGGGGTATAAAATCTTCTCGATTGGGGTACATACTTATATCAATAGTGACTTGCATACTTTTATCCTTATCAGTAATCAACGATTAAAAATCATATTTACCGCTCAATCCAAATACCCTTGGCTCACCGAGCTGATTGTAGGATTCTGGAATCCAGCCGTTAGTAGGGTTGTTAGCAAAGTAAAAACCGCGTACCTGATAGTCTTCATCTGTTAGATTACGGCCCCATAGCGATAAAGTGAATGGACCTCGGTTATATTTAAGGTTCGCATGAAGGAGTTCATAGGAATCTGATTGCTCATTATGACTATTTGAAAAATAGAAACTGTCTTTACCATCCACCTGTATTGAAACGGAATAATTCTGCATAAAGTCAAATTCCAAACCAACATTGAACTGATAGCCAGGCGCATGTGCTTGCTGTCGGCCTGATTGATCTAAAACTTCGTCATTAACATCAAGAACCTCAAGATCGCCTAACTCAGTTTCCAAAAGTCCGAGTGCAGAAAATAATCGCAACTGCTCATTCGCCTGCCAAGCAAGCTCGAATTCCACGCCATAATTATTACTATCCTGAATATTCTCTCGGTAAGCTGTCCAGTTAGATGTGCTTATTTCAAACGCCACATTGGCCTGCATATCACTGCGGTCAATATAAAAAGCCGATACGTTCACCAAAAGGCTGTCATCAAGGTAACGATTTTTAAAACCTACCTCATAGTTAAGCGCTACTTCGCCTTCATAGCTTAGGTGCTCTTGAAGGAAGGCAATATTTTCAGCCTCGTCATTGACTAACGCCTTACCCATTGCATCCGAATTAATGCCACCTGTTTTATACCCACGCGTCAAACTGACATAAGCCATAGAGCTGTCATCGATACTATATGTCAGGCTTAATTTTCCACCAATTAGGTCGTCTTCTATTTCACCGACAACACCATAGCTATCGGTATATTGATTATCAAAATGTTCAACTCTTGATCCCAGCGAAAGCCACCATCTATCACTAATAGACCAATCTAGCTGCCCATAAGCAGCAAAACGGGCCGTAGTGTAGCTACTACTTAAACTACCCGTCCATGCACCCCACGAGTCAGGGTAGTTCGCATCTTCAATATAGCTAAGATCAACCTTCCGGTCATAGATATAAACTCCCCCGACCCAGCTAGCACCATTAAAAATTTCATTACCAGGTTTGGATAAAAGCCGTATATCAGCACTTTTAGCTTCACGATCCCGTGCGTTGTTTTCAAAGCCGCGAACCCCTGCAGTATTGAAATCAGACCAGTCCCAATCAAAACCGTATTCTAATTTAGAATCTTCGACTGTAATCTGAGTCTCTAAAACATAGGCCGCCGAGCCATCCCAAGTCGACTGCAACGCAATAGCAATAGATTCTTGACGATCATGCCCAGGCTCATCAGAGCGGGTATGTCTGGTATTTTCTAGAGAGAAGGCGTTATAGCCATTGTCAGCGTCGATATAAACTGCCGTCAGGCCTATATCCAGCGTATCTATTGGAGACCAGTTTAATTTGGTTCTAATCAGTAATTCATCAATATTATTGGTATCGTCACGGTTACTAAAATCGTTTTTGATATAACCGTCACCAGTAACCTTATTAACAGCCACGCGCCCGAGCAACGTCTCAGAGATCGGCCCACTGACGATCATGCCCAGTGAGTGCGACCCATAATTTCCTGCCCCTAGATCCACCTGCCCCTCAAACGCTTCTGTAGGTACACCTGACCTGATATTAATCAACCCCGCTAAGGCGCTAGAACCAAATGTCGCTCCTTGGGAGCCACGCAAAATCTCTACTTGCTGAACATCATAGACGTTACCAGCCAATCCAAGGTTACTGAAATCAACACCATCAACTATCAAACCAACCGAAGAATCTAGAGGCTCTTTAAATTGGCTGCGCTCTCCTATTCCCCTAATCTGGAAAAAGCGGCCTCTAGACGCACCGGCGGCTGAATTGACATTCGGAGCAATAGTTAAAACATCCTCAAGATGCTTTGCTGAGCGCTCACTTAACGCTTCTTCGGACACAATACTGAGGCTAGCCGCAGTATTTTGCGCAGATATCGTTCGAAAATTGGCGGTAACAATAATCTCATCAAGGATATCCTCAGCAAAAATAGGCTGGGCAGAGATAAGGCTAAAAAATAATACTAAAAAAGGAGTAAATCTTATTTTGAGAGAGATGTTCATAGCAAGAGCCTCAGTAACAAAGAGTTAAGGAGACCCGGAGTCAAAACACGGTATGAAGGGCAAGTACAATTAGTCCTATTCCTACGCCGGCATAATCCGGATCAGGTTCAAAGGGTGCTTCTCAGGCCACGTAGGCCGCCCCTTAGGAAACACGGCAATATTATCACCGGTGTGTTTAGAAACACAAGTGGAGCTGATTTGGTCGCTGAGATTTAGACTGTATAGGCGAGAATACGGCTAATCTGGCATAGAGACCGCCCTGACTCTTCACGCAACTGGTTGAACACCTGCTCGACTACCTTCAAATCACGCTGAGAGCTTGGACTAATCTTTTTTATAAAACCCTGATTAATCAGGGCATCGCAAACATCCTTGGTCAGCAAAAACGTATCTTTTCCCATACTACGGAGCATCATTGGTCCTGAGTTGCCGCCCAATCTACAGCCCTGCTTCTTCATTTCCAACCACAGCCCCGTGATATTGTCCTCAGGCCAATCGGCTATAAATGCGGCGAAACTGCCGTGGCTGCGCTGCCGATCAAGGACGTAAACGGCATTGTTGCGCACCGCCACAATCTTGGTAAAGTTACGCACGATACTGCGATCCTGAGCTAACTGCTCCAACTTTTCGTCGCTAAAGTGTGCCACAGCCAATGGATTAAATTGCGCAAAAGCGTTCTCAAAACCTGACCATTTATTATCTATCACTCGCCACACAAAACCGGCACGGAAAATACATCTAGCCATCATTGACAGATACCGATCGTCGGATAGCCGTTTAAGCTGTGCTATTGTTTTAGGCTGAGGCAAGCGTTGCTCAAGGGCCTCTACTCCGCCTTGGTTAGCTACGGCTAAATGATAAAGTGCCTGGAAGGAAGTCACCGAGCAATACCTTGTTACCTGTCTACAACAAAAGAAAACTGCAACATTAGAATAACAAACCTGATATTGCTACAAAGTCAGTGGTCTGGCTGATCTCGACAATAAAATAAAACGCAAGGCTAAACAGCACTAGGCTAAACATTTTGTCTAGCCACCAACTATTTTTTTGAAAGGCAGCAAGCGAGCCTGTCTGGGAAATTAGAAGAGCTACCAAAATATACCAAAGAGCGTCGACGCCTGCGGCTATACAAGTCAGTATCACTTTTTCCCAAGGCTCACTGTCAACACGCACAAACTGACTAAATAATGCCGTAAAAAAAAGCAATATTTTCGGGTTAAGTAACGCGATCAAAAAACCATCACGCGCAGCTTTCATTGGTGATGATCTCATCGCCACTACTATATCAGCAGACTTTTCGAGAGGAGCAAACAATAATTTAAGCGCCATAAAAAGCAGAAACAGGCTACCAAAAATCTGAATAACATCGAACATCAATGGGTTCTTATCTACAGCGACCACCAAACCAAAGGCCGTTAGAAATGCAAATATGCCGATACCCAACCCATGGGCCAACGCCACACATACACCAGCGAACCGCCCCTGTGATAATGAGTGATTTACAACAATAGCCAAACTCGGACCGGGAGACATTGCCCCCAATAAACAGGCCACGGTGACTGATCCCCAATAGAGGACGCTAGGATTGTGTTGGAAAAAAATATCCATGTGACGTTTATACAGGGCTGAAGGGATAAAACAAGCTAAATTTACCTCGCAATGACCATTCAATCCCTCATGAGGACTAATACTTTAGTATTAGTTCTCATGGGCTATATTATCTTTATACCCAATCATTAAACTTTAAGTCTTCAAGGCAGAACCCGTGACTAACCATTTTACTGAGAATAATTTGATGGTGATGTCGCGGAGTGGACACACGGTAAGGAAGCCCAAAGTAACTTAAGTTAGTCGCCTCGTTGGCGATAAATAGTCATTTTTACAATGGGCAAATCATGGATATTCAGACAAATTTCGACCAGCAACAAGCTCCAGCATCACATCCCTTAAGAGAGGCCTTTAACAGAGGCTTTGATGAGTTCGCCAGTTATATAGAGAGTCTACCTGAGAAAAAACAAACTCAGCTACTAGAGTTGTTCGAGACAAGCGCTAATTGATTTCTTTCGCCACTCTATCAAAAAGTGCATTGCGGTCAGCTTCATCAAGCTCTGAAATAAGGTCGAAAAGAGCTTCTATTGACTGTTTGCTTTGCAAAGCGACGGATTTCTTGCTGGGTGCCTCGTAAAGACTTTCGGGCGTGACACCGAAATAGTTCGCTATTCGAACAACAGAGTCTCTGCGAGGCTCTCTTGTGACTTCGCTGAGGATGCGGTTAATGGTTGGCTGAGGCACTCCAGTTGCACGTGACAGTGCACTCTGAGAGAGGCCTTGGTCTCTCATGAGTTTTGCCAACTGCTTGCTAATGTCTAATCTAGTCGCCATGGCCGTATTATGCTACCCATCTCTATCCGATTTTGTATTATTTTTACACCACGTCTAACCCTTTGTCACCGACATTCACAGTAACAGAGTATCACGTAATATCTCAGTATCCTACAGAAGTGATAGCTGATCGAGTATGTCAGGCCTGTCGGTTATAACACCATCTACGCCCATATTGATCAATACTTGCATTATTGCTGGATCATTGACTGTCCAGACCTCAACTTTTAAATTTAGGCGATGAAGTATATCAACAAGGGATGCCGATAGAAAAGTAACACCACCATACCGCCACGGCAACTGCACCGAAACACCGGGGCTTTCATATAAATGGGTCAAGCCCAATACGGACAGTGCTAGCAAAGAAATTACCTCAGTTTGGCCCAACGAGGTCGGAACAGAGGGACAAGTAGTCCTAAAATAGCGCAATACTGAACTATGGAATGACCCCACCACAACCTGCTTAGCCAGTGCATATTGCGTAATAAGCGAACATAGCCGATCTGCCGCATCGGTATTCTCCGGTTTTAGCTCAATAAGGAAACGACTTTCGGGCAGCTGTTGAAATAAAGACTCCAGTGTAGGCACAACTATGCCATCTGGCCCGACTAGTCCTGGATAATCAATCTCATGAAAACCAACATCGTATTGCTGAATAGCTGCCAGAGTCATTTCCGCAATCACACCTGCGCCATTTGTGGTGGTATCAATAATATCATCATGACGCACAACCAAATGATTATCGGCAGTTAAATGAATATCTAATTCCAGTATGTCGGCGCCAACCGCTAGCGCATGCACGCCAGCCTCTAGAGTATTTCCGGGCATTAAGGCACGGCCATTACCATGCGCAATAACCGAAAATGCATCCGGTTGATAGAAGGCGACAGACTGCGGTTGGTTTGCAGCGGGTAATGCTAGCAAGTAGCTATAACCCACTAAAATCAGCGCTATCGTAATTAATAATACCTTCATAATTCACCAAACCACTTAGCTGACCATCATCACAGACAATACAGATTTCACACTAACGGTTATGACGATGCTTAATAAGATCATCCACCACCGTGGGATCGGCTAGCGTCGAGGTATCTCCCAAACTGTCTAATTCATTGGCCGCTACCTTACGCAAAATTCGACGCATTATTTTGCCTGATCGAGTCTTTGGCAGCCCCGGCGCCCACTGAATTAAATCGGGCTTTGCAATGGGGCCAATTTCCTTAACGCAGAGAGCTATCAGTTCTTTGCGTAATGCCTCATCTGGTTCAATACCGGCCATAGGGGTGACATAACAATAAATACCCTGCCCTTTAATATCATGAGGAAATCCTACCACCGCTGCTTCAGCGATATTGGGGTGCAGTACCAGCGCACTCTCTACCTCAGCCGTACCCATACGATGGCCAGAGACATTGAGAACATCATCTACACGGCCAGTGATCCAGTAGTAGCCGTCGTCATCGCGACGCGCACCATCGCCGGTAAAATAATACCCTGGGTAGGCGCTAAAGTAGGTATCAATACAACGCTTATGATCTCCGTAGACGCTGCGAATCTGACTGGGCCAAGAAGACTTAATCATCAGCAAGCCCTCCCCAGCACCTTCAATCTCATCACCTTGTGGGTCGAGCAACACCGGTTGTACACCAAAAAATGGCTGCGATGCTGAGCCAGGCTTAAGCTCGGTTGCACCGGGCAATGGTGTCAACATATGAGCACCCGTTTCAGTTTGCCACCAAGTGTCAACGATGGGGCAACGCGATTCACCGACCACTTGGTAATACCACTCCCAAGCTTCAGGATTGATAGGCTCACCCACTGTGCCCAATAACTTTAACGAACTACGCGAGGTTTTCTCAACAGCTTCTTTGCCAGCTCCCATTAAAGCGCGAATAGCCGTGGGGGCTGTATAAAACTGATTGACCTGATGCTTATCAATAACTTGCCAGAAACGGGAAGCATCCGGATAGGTAGGCACCCCCTCGAACATCAATGTAATGCCACCATTGCAAAGAGGGCCATAAAGGATATAACTATGCCCTGTGATCCAGCCCACATCCGCCGTGCACCAGTAAATATCTCCTTCTTTATAATCGAAAGTGTATTTATGGCTCATCGCAGCCATCAAAAGATAACCACCAGTGGTATGTAGCACACCTTTAGGTTTGCCGGTGGACCCTGAGGTATAAAGAATAAATAAAGGGTCCTCACTGTCCATCATTTCAGCCGCACAATCCGGTGACATGGATTCCATCGCTTGGTGATAGCAAATATCTCGACCATCAACCCAGCTAACCGACGCGCTAGTGCGCTCCACCACTACGCAACTATGCACATCGGGGCAACTTTCCAGTGCCTTATCGACATTTGCCTTTAATGGAATGGTTTTACCACCACGAACACCCTCGTCGGCGGTAATAACCAATTGGCAATCCGAATCGAGAATACGGTCTTTTAGTGCGTCGGGAGAAAAACCACCAAATACTACGGAGTGAACGGCGCCAATACGCGCACAGGCCAACATTGCATAGGCTGCTTCAGGAATCATCGGCATATATATACAAACTCGATCACCTTTTTTCACGCCACGATCGCGCAGTAAATTGCCTAACCGCGATACTTGCTCATGCAATTCTGCGTAAGTGATATTTTTATCATCACTGGGTTCATCTCCCTCCCAAATCAATGCAGTTTGATCCGCCCTACTGGCTAGATGACGGTCGATACAGTTTACTGCAACATTGAGTTTTCCACCGCCAAACCATGTGGCTTCGCCCGCTGCAAAGTCATAATTGCACACAGTTTGCCATGGCGTATCCCAGGTCAAAAACTCGCTTGCCTGCTCAGACCAAAACAGATCGGGCTGATCGATAGACTGCTGATACATTTGTTGATATTTTTCTTTGTTGATCCAAGCATTTTCATGCCAGTGCAAAGGAACAGGACGGGATGGGAATTCAGACATGACAAAACACCTACTTAGTATGGTTGCTAATGCGCTGTAACGAAATAAACAAGGTATTTCGTTTATCTACATTTTCTCAAGCTTTTTCTGCTTATGACAATCTAGGATCGGTAATAGCTGGCATCAAGTCTACTTATCGTTCTTGTATCGAGTTGGCTTGAGGCTATTTTTTATTTTTTCTAAATGCGGAAGAAAGTCAGGCCCCCGCCTTAAGGTGACTCCTGTTGCTAATACATCAAGAATCACCAGATGCACTATCCGCGAGGCCATCGGCATATATTCGTCAGTGTTTTCGGGGACATCGACATCTAACGTTACTGTACACATCTCAGCCAATGGCGAGTCTACTACAGTAAGGCCTATCACTGTAGATCCATTGCCACGAGCAATTTCTGCAACTTCTACCACTTCTTTGGTACGACCAGTGTGAGAGATAACAAAAAAAACATCGCCAGTACCACCGGTAGAGGCAAGCATGCGCTGCATAAGCACATCATCATGACTTGATACCGGCAGATTAAAACGAAAAAATTTATTCTCTGCATCGCGGGCAACGGAGCCTGAGGCACCCAGTCCAAAAAAGTAGATTCTTTTTGCCTGTATTAGCTTATCTACGACCTGATTTACTCGTGTATGGCTTATCTTGTCGCGCACTAGCGCTAACGTATTGATGGTACTGTCAATAATCTTTGGCGTATAACTACTGACATCGTCATCTGGATCCACATTGCGATTAACAAAGCGAATACCGCTTGCCAATGATTTAGCTAGCTTCAACTTAAAGTCTGGAAACCCTGCGGCATTAAAACGCTTACAAAATCGATTAACGCTGGGCTCACTAACATTTGCTTTTCTTGCCAAGGTGGCGATGCTGGATTGAGTAGCAGCATCGGGATCAGAGAGAATAACCTGTGCAACCTTAGTCTCTGATTTATTTAAACCCGGTAACGCATCGGTGATCACATTGATTAAATTTTGACTTTGCATAGACCCCAAAACCTCAATTTGGAAGTAACTTACGAAACTACCCTAAATGTTTGTTTTATTTTAGTTTTTTCACGCAAAAAAATCTGCAAAAACTACAGTTTTGTAAAATTATTTCATCATGATGCTATAAAGCCAATAAAAACAACCAAAATAGGTAACTTTACGTAAATATAAGTCATTTTCTTTGCCATAAGAGCAATATAATCTTATAATTTACGTAATTTTACTACATTTAGAAAGGCGCAGGCATATGTACAAGATCGCGATAAATGGCTTCGGTCGTATTGGGCGTAATATAGTAAGAGCGCTCTATGAGCGCCCTGAGCTGCAAGACAAAATTCAAATCGTCGCCATCAATGATCTTGGCGATGTGAAGATTAGCGCTCATCTATTGCAATTCGACACCGTTCATGGCCGCTTCAATCAACAGGTTGAGGTCAATGAAAACTCACTTAAGATTAATAACGATACTATTCAGTGGTTCTGCGAGCGCGACCCCGCCAATATTCCTTGGGCAGATCTGGATGTTGATCTAGTCTGTGAGTGCACGGGCGTGTTTACCAGCCGAGATAAAGCTGCGCTGCATATTTCTGGCGGTGCCAAAAAAGTTCTTATTTCTGCGCCGGGCTCTAATGTTGATGCCACTATCGTTTATGGCATCAACAACAATATTCTCACCCAAGAGCATCAAATAGTGTCCAATGCCTCGTGCACTACAAATTGCCTAGCGCCGTTAGTAAAACCTTTACATGAGTCTATGGGCATAGTCTCGGGCTATATGACTACGGTTCATGCCTATACCAACGATCAGCAGTTGAGCGATGTATATCATTCTGATGTTTATCGCGCGCGCTCTGCAACACAGTCGATGATCCCAACAAAAACAGGGGCTGCCGCTGCTATTGCCGATGTACTACCAGAGTTGGCAGGCAAACTAGATGGTCTTGCTGTGCGTGTTCCCACTATCAATGTGTCATTGGTCGATCTGACCTTTAATGCAGGCCGTGAGACTTCTGTCGATGAGGTCAATCAAGTGTTAAAACAAGCTGCGAACAATGAGCTTAGTGAAGTATTAAGTTACTCGGATCAGCCCTTAGTATCTGCAGATTATAATCATATCCCTTATTCCAGCAACTTTGACTCATTGCAAACGAGAGTCAATGGCTCATTGGTCAAGGTAATGGCCTGGTACGACAATGAATGGGGTTTTTCCAATCGTATGCTAGATAACAGTGTCGCGCTGTTGGCTGCCGAGTCCTAATTACATGCCGAGAAGAACCAAAATTCTGGCAACATTAGGTCCCGGTAGCAGTGATGCTGAGAGCATAAGGCGACTTATCGTTGCAGGGGTTAACGTATTTCGGCTTAACTTCTCCCATGGCAGTGCTGAAGAGCATAGTCAGCGTGCACACAGTATCCGTGATATCGGCAAAACATTAAAAACGCCGGTGGGTATTCTGTGTGATATGCAAGGACCCAAGATTCGTATTGGCAGTTTCATCGATGATAAAAAAATCGATCTCAAAGAAGGTGACAAGTTTACTCTCAATAGTCAACTCGACCCGGAGAAAGGCGATGAAACAGCGGTCTTTATTGCCGCCGAACTGCTTGAAGATATTAATCAGAGCGATATATTGCTGCTTGATGATGGCCGTCTGACTCTACAAGTAAGCGTCAAAACTCAACACGCTGTGGATTGTATAGTCACTCAAGGCGGTGTTCTATCGAGCAAAAAAGGAGTCAATAAATTTGGTGGCGGTCTATCAGCAAATGCCCTCACCGACAAAGATAAAGCTGATATTAAAACCGCAGCAGCACTTAATACAGATTATCTGGCGATTTCCTTTGTACGAGCCAAGGAAGATATTGAAGAAACCAGACGGCTATTAAATGATGCCGGCAGCAGCGCTCACATCATCGCCAAAATCGAACGTGCCGAAGCCA
>CBFHVP010000007.1:0-37746 GCA_965659315.1 uncultured Porticoccaceae bacterium
AGATAGGAGCCCGTAGGGCACAGCGATACGAAGCATCGGGGCTAGTCGCTGAACATAAAGTCCATTTTGTAGCCGTAGGGGAAGAAATTCCTCTTCACTGATATCGCCAGCTAAAAAACGCTGAGTCTGGTCTCGATATTGCGCTACGCGCTCATCAACAATTTGTTGGTCATATTGATCGTATTTATACATCTAGGTCTAAACTGTCTCGGCAACAATTATTTTGGGGCGCTATGATAGCGGTAGCGGTTATTCTTTTAAATTATTATTTACCTATATGACCATAAAGTTATGGAATAAGCGGCTAATCTGATTTTACTCACCCGTTTATAGCTAATTTTATGCTGATCAACTGCGCAGCAAGGGGCGACAGTTGGATATTTGATTGCTAAAATGCCGCCTCGAAAAATTGGTGCTAATCTCTGGCCGATTAAAAAATGACTTGGTTGAGAAACCTACCTAAAAGTTGAGACTGTTTTATGAGTGAGAACACTAATCAAGAAAATAACGGCGATTCAAAAGCCGACGCTATTGCCATTGTCGCCCTTTTGACAATAATCTTAGTCACCGTAGTTTACTGGTTGTCTAGGTTATAAGTCGGAGCTAAGTTAATTATGGCAAGTCAGTCCCATAAAGTATCTATTGCTGAAAATCACAAGCACCAACAGTTGGTAGAAAAGGTGTTGGATCAGGTGCCCGATGCCAATGCCTTTGACAGCGCCTATGCAGTGCAACTGCAAGAGCAGATTAAAGCACTGCTGATTGAAAAAAATGCCGTGATCATCGCACATTATTATACCGATCCGTTGATTCAAGCGCTGGCTGAGGAGACCGGTGGTGTGGTGTCGGATTCGCTGGAGATGGCGCGCTTTGGTAATCAGCATGCGGCGCATACGCTAGTGGTGGCTGGCGTTAAGTTTATGGGTGAGACGGCCAAGATACTTACACCACACAAGCGCGTGTTGATGCCTACCCTCGAGGCTACCTGCTCATTAGATGTGGGTTGCCCTGCGGAAGAGTTTGCGCTGTTCTGTGATCAGCACCCAGATCGCACGGTAGTGGTTTACGCAAACACCTCTGCTGCAGTGAAAGCGCGCGCCGATTGGGTGGTAACGTCCAGTATTGCGCTCGATGTAGTTGATCATCTTGACGCATTAGGCAAAAAGATCCTCTGGGCGCCGGATAAGTATCTCGGTGGCTATATCCAGAAAAATACCGGTGCCGATATGTTGATGTGGGATGGTAGCTGCATTGTTCACGAGGAGTTCAAAGCTAAGGGTATTGTTGATTTACAGCAAGTCTATCCGTATGCCGCTGTGTTGGTGCACCCAGAATCACCCGAGTCTGTGGTCGATCTTGCTGACATTGTCGGTTCAACATCGCAGTTAATCGCGGCAGCACAGTCTCTGCCTCAGCAGCAAATGATTGTGGCTACCGATCAGGGAATTTTTTATAAGATGCAACAGGCGGTGCCAGATAAGCAACTGATTATAGCGCCCACAGGCGGCAGTGGCGCCAGCTGTCGCAGCTGTGCTAATTGTCCTTGGATGGGAATGAATAGTCTGGAAAATTTGCACGCCTGTCTTAAACAGGACAGTAATGAAATCGCCGTCGATGCTAAGACCAGTGCTCAGGCTTATAAGTCTCTTGAGCGAATGATGAACTTTAAGGTATCAAATTAAAGCTTTTTGATACGGTCTTCCATCGCTTTTAGCTCCACTAAGCGCTGTCGAATAATCGCTGAGCGCTTAAAGTCGGCCGCGACCAATTTGACCGCGAGTGCGAGCTGTTTTCTTGCCATATCAAAGGCACCGACAAGAATAAAATATTCCGCTCTGGCCTCGTGCACACCCGAAATATTCCCTGCTAGCCCTCTCACTTCGGCTAGTTGATACCAAACCATCGGATCCTCTGGGCGACTTCTACTTACTATGGTTAATACATCGCTGGCTTCTTCGTAGCGGTGCGCTTGCCACAGCGCCTCAGACTTAAGTCTGGCCAGAGGGTAGTTATTAGGATTGATGGCTAGTAGTTTGTTGAGTTTGCCAAGCGCCTGCGAATATTCGCGCTGCTCGATATGCAGGTTGATATCAGCATATTGATAGGGCAGTTGTGTGGGATGCTCATGCAATAATGGCGCAAGAATTGCTCGCGCTTTGGTGAAGTTGTTGGCTCTAGTATGGGCGAGCACCAATCCATAACGCGCGGCGTTGGGGCGATGCGTATTGTTATCTAACTGCCCTTGAAATTGCTTGATGGCTTTGTTGTTATCGCGCTGTATTGCTAGTAAAGCTCTGGCCTGCATCAAATAAAATTCTGCATTGTCAGGGTATTGGCGCATAGAGCTGGTCATCGCCCGTCCTCGGGCATCGGCAATACGCTTTTCAGTTACTGGGTGCGTAAGGAGAAATTCGGGTAAGCGACTACCGCGGTATCGCGTTGCACGCAATAATGTTGCAAACATATTAGCCACCGCCGCAGGATCACGTTTGGCTCGCTCCATCGTCTGTAACCCAAGTCGGTCAGCCTCCTGCTCATTGGACCTGCTGTAGCGTAATCGACTATCCATTGCCAGAGCCTGCGTGGCGGTAATAGCCGCCATGCCTGCATCACCACCGGCAGTTGCCGCAAGCACTAAGCTACCGAGTAGACCGGCCAGACTTATCATCGAGTTGGCGCGCTGAGCTTCCAGACCTCGAGCAAAATGTCTTTGGCTCAAATGGGCTAATTCGTGTGCTAGTACTGAGACCATTTGATCTTCGTTTTCGGCAAAGGCAAATACGCCGGTATGAAAACCAACAATGCCACCGGGTACCGCAAATGCGTTCATTGATGCATTGTTGACTATTACTAACTCGAGCCTTGGATCCTCGAGATCGCTGTGGGTGGCCAAGTTATACAGCAACTGCTCCAAATACTGCTGCATTAAAGGGTCATCATGTTCGCGGACACGGCTGCGAAAGGCCTTCAACCAGGTTCTACCCAGTTGGTATTCCTGCCGTTTCGAGACAATGCCAGATGCACTGTCGCCTAACAGTGGCAGCTTTATATCATTGGCTAGCGCACGCTGAGAGGTTATTAGTAGAGACAGAAGAATAATGATCATTACCGCTACCACAGCGGGAATAACAATGGTTGGTGTGGTTTTACACTGAGGGGTTATTTTGGTCAAAATTAAACAATTAATCTCTTATCGATTGTAGGATTTCTGTACTTTGCTATCACTGCGCAGGCGTTAATCTAAAGCATTTCGACAGTTCAAGTATTACTAAGTTTTACAGGCTATACAATGACTATATTAGTTTATACTCCGAGCCTGTTGACAGCGCGTATAAACTACCGGATTCTATCGGCTTATATAAGCGCGCAGGAGTTTGCATGAAGCAGGTGTTACAGCGGTGGTTAGATCAGTACTTTAGCAGTGAAGAAGCCGTATTATTGGTGGTCATTCTCAGTCTCTCCCTAGTGGTAGTTGCAACACTGGGCGCCGTACTCGGTCCAGTATTCACGGCTATGGTGTTTGCGTATCTATTACAGGGTGTAGTCAATACTCTGCGCCATCGCGGGGTATCCGAGAGCGCCGCCATTATTGGTGCCTATTTGCTGTTTATCATGCTGTTTATCTCGGTGCTGACAGTAATGATCCCGATTGTCGGTCGTCAGACGTCACTTTTGGTGGCTGAGCTGCCCAATATGATCGCCAAGCTAAGAGATGTGTTAGTGACATTACCCGAAACCTACGCTGACTATATTAGCCCGGAACAGTTTCAGATCATTACTGCTACAGTCTCAACTGAGTTGGCTAATCTGGCCGAGCAAGCACTATCTCTGTCGATTAGTAGCTTCCCTAATATTTTTGGCGTGATGATCTATCTGCTTCTAGTGCCTTTATTAGTCTTCTTCATGCTGAAAGATAAACAGCTGTTGGTTGGGTTTTTTATTGCTTTTCTGCCCAAAGAGCGAGGTGCAATGACCGCCATTTGGTCTGAGATGGATATGCAGTTTGCTAATTATGTGCGTGGCAAGGCAATAGAAATTCTTATTGTTGGGCTAGCCTCTTTACTAGCATTTTTAATACTCGGTCTTAACTATGCTGCGCTGCTTGCTCTGTTGGTAGGATTGTCAGTATTAATTCCCTATATCGGTGCCACTGTAGTCACAGTGCCAGTGCTTTTGGTGGGTTATATGCAGTGGGGTTGGGGGCTAGACTTCTTTTGGTTATTTATGGTTTACGGCGTGATTCAATTTATTGATGGCAATCTGTTAGTGCCGCTATTGTTTTCAGAGGTGGTCAATTTGCATCCGGTGTCTATAATCATTGCAGTACTTTTATTTGGCGGTATATGGGGCTTTTGGGGCGTATTTTTTGCTATCCCTTTGGCAACATTAGTCAAGGCTGTGTATAACGCGTGGCCGAGGAAATGGTCAGATAATGTCGCTGAGGACGGTTAAGCGGATCAGCGCAAGTAACAACAGATAGTCACCAGAAAAGGCCTAGGTTTAAGGATAAATCCATGATTAGCTCAGTCACCAGATTACTCTCTATAACTGCGTCGTTCGGTTTAGTTGTCAGCTTTACCATTTTTCTTCAAGGGTGTAGTGGTGACCGAGGACAGCTCTCTGAGGAGGGCTTGTCGCAACTGATAACCAGCCCCAATGACCAGCGCCAATATCGACATATCCGCTTGGCCAATAAATTGGATGTATTGCTCATTTCTGACCCAACCACCGATAAGTCGGCGGCGTCTCTTGACGTCTATGTGGGTAGTTATCAGAACCCGCAAGATCGCGAGGGTTTGGCGCACTTTCTTGAACATATGCTATTTTTGGGCACCGAGCAATATCCTGAGTCAGGTGAATATCAGACCTTTATTGCTGAGCACGGCGGTTCACATAATGCTGGCACCGGGCTTGAAAATACGACATATTTCTTTGATATCGACGCTCAGTATCTCGAGCAGGCCCTAGATCGCTTTGCTCCCTTTTTTCACAGCCCCAACTTTGATGCCAGGTATGTTGAGCGCGAGCGCAATGCGGTTGAGTCGGAATACCGACTTAAGATTAAAGACGATGGTCGTCGACAATGGGATGTACTGCAGGAGCAAGTTGATCCCAGCCACCCAATGGCAAAGTTTACCGTGGGTAATCTGCAGACATTAGCTGATCTTAAAGACCGACCGATACGAGCCGAGCTATTAACCTTTTATCAGCAATACTACTCCGCCAATTTAATGAAATTAGTAGTGCTGGGAACCGAAAGCTTGGATGAACTTGAGGCGTTGGTAACACCGAGATTTTCACTAATTGCCAATAATCAAGTTGATATACCAGTACACAGTGCACGACTTATGCCAGCTAGCCAATCTCCGCAACTTATAGAGGTGAAGCCTCTCAAAGAGTTGCGTGAGCTAAGCATTAGCTTTCAACTACCGAAAATGCAACCTCACTGGCGAGTCAAGCCTGCCCGATTCCTTGCTGCTTCGATTGGCCATGAGGGCCCAGGAAGTCTGTTGCAACTGCTTAAAACTCGAGGTTGGGCCGATTCTCTAAGTGCGGGAGCAGGTCTGGAAGATCGCAGTTCAAGTCTATTTATGATTGATATTGGCTTGACTCCTGAGGGCTACAGGCACCACGAGGATATCACTGAATTGGTGTTTACTTGGATCAAAATGATCCAAGATAGTGGCGTGGAGGAATGGCGCTATAAGGAGCAGGCCAGCTTGGCAACGCTGGCATTTCGCTTTCAAGAGAAGCAAAACCCAATGCGTTATGCATCCTCATTGGCCTCGGCAATGCAGCATTTTCCAGTAATAGATGTATTGCGGGCTAATTATTTAATGGAACAGTTCGATCAGCCATTGATACGACAAGTGGCGCAGTACCTTGTGCCAGAGAATAGTTTTATAATGCTAACCGCGCCTGAAGTAGAGACAGAGCAATTATCAAAGCGCTATCAGGTGCCGTATCGGGTTCGTCCGATCAGTGAGTTAACACTGGATAAATGGCGCAATCCAGCCTCAGAGTCGGCGCTAGCGGTCGCAGTGCAAAACCCCTACATACCGAAAAACCTTGCGCTTATAGATTCAAGTGATCAGTCAGTACCAGCGTTATTGAGCGCAGATAAGGGTATCGACTCTTGGCATTTGGCCGATAGTCAATTTGGTGTACCAAAGGCCGGCATTATTGCATTGTTAGGCACCGACAAGACGGCTAGCCTAGAGGGGTTAGCGATGGCCGAGTTATATCTCGACTTGGTCAGAGATCAGCTTAATGCCGCAGCCTATCCTGCTGCTGAAGCAGGGCTGAATTTTGGTTTATCAGTAAGTGCAAGAGCTCTGCGCGTTGCGGTAGCAGGCTATTCAGATAAACAGGATGTTCTACTAGAGGACGTTTTACGCGCCCTGACTCAGCTGAACTGGAATCAAAGTAACTTCGACCGGCTGAAGCAAAAGCGTTTGCGCTCGTTAGCCAATTTTCAGCGCGAATACCCATTCCGACAGGTAATGAGTGGGCTTTATTCAATGCTTAATGGTCGATGGACACCATTACAAAAAATGGCCGTTATTGAGGCCGTGAGCATGCCTCAGCTGAAAGAATTCAGTGCTCAGTTGTTATCTTCGGTAGAGCTTCAACTACTTGTCAGTGGCAACCATAGTAGAAAAGTTGCTAAATCAATCGAACAGCAGTTCGCTCGCAACTTTACTTTGGTGCCTGTGAGTAATCCAAGCAGTATTGCAAAGCTTGAAAATGGTCCTAGAGTCGGACAGATACCTGTTGATCATTCTGATTCAGTTGCTGTGTTATACCTGCAAGGAGAGGGGGACGGACTGCAGCAGATGGCGTTGGTTAGCCTGTTGGCCGAGATGCTGTCAGCGCCCTTTTACAATAGTTTACGTACTGAGAAGCAATTGGGCTATGTGGTATCTGCTTTTGCCAGCAATTTAGATTTGGTGCCTGGCTTAGCCATGTTAGTGCAATCACCGGTAGCCGACGAGGTTGAATTACGTCGTGAATTTGAGTTATTTATTGCCGCCTTTACTGAGGATGTTGAGCGGTTAACCGAGGCTGATTTGCAGCGATATAAAGACTCGCTGTTGAGTAGCCTAACTGAAAAGCCAAAGAATTTAGGTGAGTTAAATGGTCGTTTTATGGAGTCTCTAAAGCTTGGCTATAAAGACTTTGATTTTCGTGCTCAGTTGGCCGGCGCGATCAATGCTGTTTCCGTTGACAGTTTGCAAAAGAGTTATCGGAAAATCATCGTTAATGACTCTCGTAGGCTTTGGGTAACAACAGCGGCGATAGGTGAGGATGATACCGCCATAGACTTGCGCGGTGATGGTCAGCATTACCGTTATGATTTCTAGCTCGCGTGAAATGAGGATATAAATGTAGTTAAACTAACTTGTTATAAAAATTAATAAAATAATTGTAAAACATATAGTTATGTTTTTTTATTCATGTGTTTTATAGAAAAAATTCAATCGATTTTATAGCGTATATGCATTGATTTTGTAGCTAAACTACATTATCATGCCTCCCCATATTTTGAGATGGTTGGTGCTAAAACCCTACAAGCAAGCACGGGTTGCGCACTGATACGTCCTATATAATTAACTAACCTTTGATTGGTGCCATATGTCGCAGGATTTAGACCCCGCTGAAACTCAAGAATGGCTCGATGCCTTTGATTCTATTTGCCGTGCTCAAGGTGACGAGCGCGCTACCTATATTCTGACGCAATTGCAGGCGCATGCCACTGAAGAGGGTATTCAGTTACCTCAGTCGGTGACTACGCCGTTCAATAACACAATTCCCCCGAGTCGGGAAAAGGCGATGCCCGGCGATTTGTTTATGGAGCGCAGGATTCGCTCACTGGTGCGCTGGAATGCGTTGGCAATGGTGATGCGCGCCAATCAGCAAAGTGAAGGTATTGGTGGGCATATTGCGAGTTTTTCCTCTGCCGCAACACTCTATGATATTGGCTTTAATTACTTTTTTCGTGGCTCCGATGGCGACGATATGGGTGATCTGGTGTTTTTTCAAGGCCACAGCTCTCCGGGTATGTACGCGCGGTCGTTCCTTGAGGGACGATTGTCTACCGACCAGCTGGATAAATTCCGTCGCGAAGTCGATGGCTCTGGTTTGTCTTCATATCCACACCCGTGGTTGATGCCGGATTATTGGCAGTTTCCCACCGTCTCTATGGGCCTCGGCCCGATCCAGGCCATCTATCAAGCGCATGTGATGCGTTATTTGTCGGCTCGTGGCCTCTCTCCGCGGGGTGACCGCAAAGTGTGGGCATTCCTCGGGGATGGTGAATGTGATGAGCCGGAGAGCTTGGGGGCTATTGCACTAGCAGGACGTGAGAATCTCGAGAATCTTATTTTTGTTATCAACTGTAATTTGCAAAGACTTGATGGTCCAGTGCGTGGTAACGGCAAAATTATGCAGGAGCTTGAGGGTGTGTTCCGAGGTGCAGGTTGGAACGTGATCAAAGTAGTCTGGGGTCGGCATTGGGATGCACTTCTTGAAAAAGATAAAAGCGGCCTGTTAGTTAAGCGTATGAACGAAGTTTGCGACGGCGAACTGCAAAACTACAAGTTTAATGGTGGTGCCTACACACGCGAGCATTTCTTTGGTAAATATCCAGAGTTGCTTGAGCTAGTTAAGGATATGACTGATGACCAGATTATGGCACTTAATCGAGGTGGTCATGACCCGTATAAGGTCTATGCAGCCTACGCCGAGGCTACCGCCAGCACTGGCAAGCCAACGGTTATTTTGGCTCATACAGTGAAAGGTTATGGCCTGGGCGATGGTCAGGCGGCCAATGATACCCACTCGGTTAAAAAGTTAGATTTAGAAGGACTGCGCTACTTCCGGGATCGCTTTGGTATTCCTGTCTCTGATGATCAGCTAGAAACGGTTCCCTACTACCGACCCGACGAAAATAGTCCTGAAATAACCTATATGAAACGTCGTCGCGAAGCGCTCGGTGGACCATTGCCTGCGCGAAAGCATCATTTTGAGCCTATGCAGGTCCCAGCACTCAAGGTTTTCGATAAGCAGCTGGAGAGCAGTGGTAAGCGTGAGATCTCGACTACTATGGCCTTTGTGCGCGTACTATCGACATTGGTGAAAGACAAAAATATCGGCCAGTATGTGGTACCCATTGTGCCGGATGAGGCACGAACCTTTGGTATGGAAGGAATGTTTAGGCAGCTTGGCATCTATACCTCCGCCGGCCAGAAATACGTACCCCATGATCATCAGCAGATTATGTATTACAAGGAAGATAAGCAGGGCGTTATCCTCGAAGAAGGGATTAACGAAGCAGGCGCTATGTCGGCTTGGTTAGCACTGGCTACTTCCTATAGCACCAATGCTGTACCGATGATCCCTTTTTATGTGTTCTATTCGATGTTTGGTTTCCAACGTATTGGTGATCTGGCTTGGGCCTCTGGTGATAGTCAGGCGCGCGGTTTCTTGATTGGCGCCACCGCAGGGCGAACAACATTGAATGGCGAGGGTTTGCAGCATCAGGATGGTCATAGTCTAATTTTGGCTAATACCATTCCTAACTGTAAGAGTTATGATGCAGCTTACAGCTATGAATTGGCAGTGATTATTCAAGATGGCATCAAAACCATGTTTGAAGATAAACAAAATTGCTTTTACTACCTGACCACGATGAATGAGAATTATGTTCAACCCGCCATGCCTAAAGGGGCCGAGGAGGGCATAATCAAGGGTATGTACAAGATCACCAGTGGTGGTAAAGCGAAGCACCATGTGACTTTGATGGGTGCGGGCACAATCCTCAATGAGGTTATTGCCGGCGCCGCTATCCTCAAGGATAAGTTTGACGTAGAAGCGGACATTTGGAGCTTGACCAGTGTTAACGAATTGGTTCGCGAAGGTCAGGCGGTTGACCGCTGGAACCTGTTGCACCCGACCGATAAGCCAAAACAATCTTATATCGGCGAGCAATTAGGTGATAGTGAAGCGCCAATTATTGTTGCAACTGACTATATGAAGAGCTATGCAGAGCAGATGCGTGCCTATATCAAACAGCCGTTGCATGTTTTGGGTACCGATGGCTTTGGTCGCAGTGATAGTCGAGCCGCACTGCGTCATTTCTTCGAGGTTGATCGTTACTTTGTAGTAGTGTCAGCGTTAAAAGCCTTGGCTGATAAAGGCGAAATTAAGCCAACGGTAGTCGCCAAAGCGATCGCTGAATTTGGTATAGACCCCGATAAGAGTAACCCACTTTACCTATAGTTTTGACTCTGTAGTATGGTGAGTGAATTAGCAAAATAAGATTAGAAGGATAACAAGTGGCAGTAGAAATCGTAACAGTTCCGGATCTTGGTGGCGCAGACAGTGTTGATGTTATTGAGTTGAGCCTTACACCGGGAGATACCTTAGCCCTTGAGGACTCTCTATTAGTATTGGAATCCGATAAGGCAACGATGGATGTTCCCAGTCCATATGAGGGTAGCTTGGTTAAATATTTAGTTGCCGAAGGGGCTGTTGTTAAGGTGGGTGACCCAATTGCTGAAGTAGAAGTCAATAAGGGTGCTGATCAGGCTGCGCAGAAGCCCACTGACACAGACGCCGTTGTAGTGGCTGATGAGCAAGTGGAACAGGCTGACGAGTCAGAATCTGAGCCAAAATCTGAGCCAATAGCGGTATCGACGGAAACCCTAGGCGAGCAGCTTGTTGTGGTACCTGATATTGGTAGTGACGATGCAGTTGATGTTATCGAAATCTCCGTTGCTGTGGGTGATCAGGTGGAAGAGGGCGACACATTATTAGTCCTAGAGTCTGACAAAGCGACCATGGATGTACCTTCATCCCATGCTGGCAAAGTGATTAAAATTATTGCCGCTGAAGGTGACAAGCTCCGCACTGGTGCCGAGGTGGCAATTCTGGAGACCGTTACCGGCGGTGATGCGATTGCTAGCACTGAATCGATCGAAAGCCCTGAGCCGATCAAGAGCCCTGAGCCAACCAAAAGCCCTGAGCCAGTCAAAAGCACTGAGTCAGTCAAATCGCCGCAAGTAACCACCAACCTCCCAGCAACAGCATCGGATAACGTCAAGCCTGCGGCCAACGGGGTTTATGCAGGCCCAGCGGTGCGTCTGTTGGCGCGAGAATTGGGTGTAGAT
This sequence comes from uncultured Porticoccaceae bacterium, assembly GCA_965659315.1. Classification (GTDB taxonomy): domain Bacteria; phylum Pseudomonadota; class Gammaproteobacteria; order Pseudomonadales; family Porticoccaceae; genus HTCC2207. The sequence continues at coordinate 11,172 of CBFHVP010000007.1, forward strand.
CTGGCACAGGTATCAGGTACAGGACCACGTGGTCGCGTGCAAAAAGACGATATTAATAACCATGTAAAAGCAAAACTTCAGGCCAGTGATCAGGGCTCTGTCGGCGCTGGTATCCCGCAGGTGCCATCAGTAGATTTCAGTCAGTTTGGTGAAATTGAGACAGTGGCGATGAGTAAGATTCACAAGCTCACTGCCGCTAATATGCAACGTAATTGGCTCAATGTGCCCCATGTCACGCAATTTGATGAGGCTGATATTACCGAACTTGAGGCGTTTAGAAAAAGTTTAAAAGACGAGGGCGAGAAACGTGGTGTACGCGTCACGCCGGTATCTTTTTTAATCAAGGCATTAGCCGCTTCTTTGCAGGCTAATCCGGAATTTAATCGCTCTTTGGCTGGTGATGGCGAGAACTATATACAGAAACATTACTGCCATATTGGTATGGCTGTTGATACGCCTCGAGGCTTGGTTGTCCCTGTAATCAAAAATGCTAATGAAAAAGGTATTTGGGAGATTTCTGCTGAGATTGCCAGTCTTGCCAATAGCGCGCGTGAAGGTAAGCTAAAACCAGCTGAGATGCAAGGTGGCTGTTTTACCCTATCCAGCTTAGGAGCAATTGGTGGCAATGGCTTTACGCCAATCGTCAATAGCCCAGAAGTCGGCATTCTTGGCGTGTCGAAATCGCAGATTAAACCTATGTGGGATGGTGCTGAGTTTGTCCCCCGCATGATGCTGCCGTTGGCATTATCCTATGATCATCGTGTCATTAATGGCGGAGATGCCGGTCGCTTTATGACCTACCTAGTGAAATTGCTCAGCGATCTGCGTTACTTGGCTCTATAATAACGGCTTTTCTATTGAGGGCTGTTTATGCAATATCTTCACACCATGATCAGGGTGGCGGATCTTGATACCTCGCTAGCTTTTTATTGTGGCGCATTGGGTTTGCAAGAGGTTTCGCGCAAAGAGGTTGAGGCTGGTCGTTTTACCTTGGTGTTTCTCGCGGCGCCCGAGGATATGGACACCGCAGCTAGCAGACAGACACCGTTACTTGAATTGACCTACAACTGGGATAAACAATCCTATTCAGGCGGCCGTAATTTTGGTCATTTAGCCTTTCGTGTTAAAGATATCTACGCCACTTGTGCGACTTTGGCGGCGGCAGGGGTGACAATTAATAGACCTCCGAGAGATGGCCACATGGCATTTGTGCGCTCCCCAGATAATATTTCAATAGAGTTGTTGCAGGCTGGCGATAGGCTCGATCCTCAAGAGCCATGGGCTTCAATGGCAAATACAGGTGAGTGGTAAAGCGCTTTTAATCAGCCCATTAATGCGACTTTTTAAATGGTAATATCTCGTTAGCTTGCTGAATATGCTGTGCGATGGCGCGCTGTTCTGAGTTTAAAAAACGCTTTATGGCCTGCCTAAACTGTGGATGTTCTATCCAGTGCAGAGAATGGGTTTCAACCGGTTCAAAACCACGAATTAGCTTGTGCTCACCCTGTGCACCGGCATCGTATCGTTGTAGTCCTTTATCAATGGCATACTCGATGCCGCGGTAATAGCACAGTTCGAAATGTAGGCAGGAAAATTCGCCAGCACTGCCCCAATAGCGCCCGTATAGGGTATCAGAATCGAAAAAGTACAGCGCGCAAGCAATAGGCTGATTATCTCGACGCGCAACAGCCATAGCGATTTGTTCTGGCATGCTGTGCGCGATTTGGTTAAAAAATGCCTCAGTTAAATAGCCTCTAGTGCCATTGCGTTTGGCGTAGGTGCGCTCGTATAGGTGATAAAACAATTGCCAAATACTGGCGTCGATCTGACTGCCTTCTAACAGGTCAACTGTAATATCTTGAGCCGCTACTTCGGCTCGCTCTTTACGCACCATCTTGCGCTTGCGAGAGTTTAAAGCATTGAGATAGTCATCAAAGCATGTATAACCGCGGTTGTGCCAATGATATTGCACGCCGGTCCGGTGTAGCAGCCTACTGTCGGTGAATAGCGCTCGCTGTTGATCATTGGGGAATAATAAATGCCAGCTGGAGGCGCCGGTATCTTCTGCAACAGCCAACACCTGATTAAATAGTTGTTGACCATGCTCGCTAGTTAGCTGGTCTAAGGCGGCGATTCTTGGCCCGGTTGAGGGGGTAAATGGAATAGCGGTTATTAGCTTCGGATAGTAATCGAGATCATGTTCATAATAGGCATTGGCCCAGCTATGATCGAATACATACTCGCCCATACTGTGATTCTTTAGATACAGAGGCATAGTCTGTGTATGCTGCTCTGTGGCTATATTGATATGCCGAGGTTGCCACCCTGTATCACTGCAGGCACTGTGGCTATCTTCAAGCGCTTGTAAAAATTCTTGGCGTAAAAATGGATAGGGCAAAGCGAGTGGACTTGACGATGACATTAAACAATAACCCTATCATTTACTCTGTTGTATTAGTACGTGATTGGAAGGTTATCTGATCAATCTCCGCGGCCACTGAATGTGCCGTTGTGAGTCCGTTCTGTCAATTAAAATCTTACCCTGACCCCTGAGATTTAACGTTAATTACTGTATGATGCGCGGCTGAAGCTAGGCCAGATCGTAGCAGCATTTAACCTTGAGACAGTATGGAGATAATTGAATGATTATTAAGCCCCGCGTTCGCGGCTTTATGTGTATTACCACGCACCCGACCGGCTGCGAAGCCAACGTTAAAAATCAAATCGATTATATTAAAAGGCAGGGTGCAATTGATGCACCCAAACGGGTGCTAGTGATTGGTTCATCTACAGGCTATGGTCTGGCCGCACGAATTACCGCAGCTTTCGGCGGCGGCGCATCAACGCTGGGAATTTTCTTTGAAAAATCTGGTACAGAGCGTAAGCCTGGTACTGCTGGATGGTATAACAGCGCAGCATTCCATCAATTTGCCGAGCAAGAGGGGCTCTATGCCAAAAGTATTAATGGTGACGCGTTTTCGACTGAGGTAAAAGAAAAAACCATAGCGACGATTAAGCAAGATCTTGGTCAGGTTGATTTAGTGATTTACAGTCTAGCGGCGCCTCGCCGTCAGCATCCAGTCAGCGGTGAAGTATTTAATTCAACACTTAAACCAGTGGGCAAGAGTGTCACCATGCGCGGTATTAATACCGACAAAGAAGAGATTCAGGAATTTAGCCTCGATGCTGCCAGCGATCAGGAGATTAATGATACTGTTGCTGTAATGGGCGGTGAAGATTGGCAAATGTGGATCGACGCACTGGGGCAGGCCGGCGTGCTGGCCGATGGTGCTAAAACCACTGCCTTTACTTATATTGGTGAAAAGATCACCTGGGATCTGTACTGGGATGGGACCATAGGGCAAGCTAAGAAAGACTTGGATAGCAAAGTACTGTCGATCAGAGAGCAGCTAGCATCGAATGGTGGCGATGCGCGCGTATCCGTACTTAAGGCGGTGGTCACTCAGGCGAGTTCAGCAATACCGATTATGCCTCTATATTTGGCTATGCTGTTTAAAGAAATGAAGGCTAATGGTACCCATGAAGGTTGTATTGAGCAGCTTTACCGACTGTTTACCGAATGTCTTTACAGCACAAACCCAAGGACTGACGAGGTGGGACGTCTGCGGGTTGATGAATTGGAGATGCAAACCGAGGTTCAGGCCTCAGTAGCGCAAGCATGGGCCAACATTAGTACAGAAAATTTAGCTGAACTCACTGATTTTACGGGCTATAAAAAAGAGTTTTTAAGACTATTTGGTTTCGAGATGGACGGTGTCGATTACGACGCAGATGTCAATCCAGAGGTTGCTATTCGCAATCTTATTGATTGATGGGTTCGACAAATTATGATTTCTAGGGGCACCGTATTTAAAGCGTCGTTGCTGCACCCGCGTTATTGGCTAACCTGGTGTGCATTTGGGCTGTGGCGCGCCATTACCGTATTGCCGTTCCCTGTATTATTGCAGCTGGGCACTGTGCTTGGATTGATATTGCACCGATTTCCCAGTCGCCGCAAAACCATCGCCTATCGCAATATTCAGCTGTGTTTTCCTGATCTAACTGATCAGGCCCATCGCGAGATGCTGCGGGCCAATTTTATCAGCACAGGCATTGCAGTTATGGAGGTGGGTATTGCTTGGTGGTGGTCAAAAAAGCGTTTTGCCAAACTATTGCAGTTTGAGGGCTTGGATAACCTAACCGCGGTTGGTGATAGAGGCGTTTTGTTACTAGGTATACATTTCACTACCTTGGAAATAGGTACTGCTGGCATAAGTATGGTTGCCTCCAGAGATGGCATGTATCGCGCTCACAGCAATCCAGTGTACGACTTTATTCAAGCGCGGGGACGATTGCACAAGAGTGGTAGCAACGATGTCGCCTATGAACGGCGCGATGTACGAGGCACCATGAAGGCACTTAAAGCGGGGCGCACACTATGGTATGGACCAGATCAAGATTATGGCTTAGTCCAGGGCGTATTTGCCCCATTTTTTGGTATACCGGCTGCCACGGTTAATGCTACCGCTCGATTTGCCGAGAAGACTGGTGCTGCTGTTGTCCCTTTCAGCCATATTCGCCTGCCGGGGTCTCAGGGCTATAAAATTACGCTACATCCAGCACTAGAGGGTTTTCCATGTGGTGATGAGCTGGCAGATGCGACGCGAATCAATAAAATTGTTGAGCAATTTGTGTTGTTGGCGCCAGAACAATATTTGTGGGTACACCGTCGGTTTAAAAATCGACCCGATGGTGAGCCTGACGTTTATGACTTACCGGTTAAGAAAAGCCAACGTAAAAAGCAAAATTGAACTTCAGTGGAGAGTATGAAACTAAGGTTTCCCTTGTGTCGAGAGAGCGCCATCAGTACCATGAAACGCCCATTGAGGCTACGTAAAACAGTAAGGATAAAAGATGATTAGCGGAAGTCTTGTCGCATTAGTTACGCCTATGCACCCCGATTCACTGGATGTCGATTGGGATGCACTTAAACGACTTGTTGAATGGCATATTGAGCAGGGCACAGACGGCATTGTCGCTGTCGGCACTACCGGTGAATCTGCGACACTAGGGGTATCGGAACATAGTAGCGTAATCCGTTTTGTCGTTGATCAGGCTGCCAATAGGATCCCTATTATTGCCGGCACGGGTGCTAATAGTACTGCAGAGGCCATAGTGTTGACGCGAGCAGCGAAAGAAGCTGGTGCTGATGCTTGTTTACTCGTTACGCCTTATTACAACAAGCCCACTCAGGAAGGGTTGTTTCTGCATTATCAAGCGATTGCAGAGGCGGTAGATATCGATCAAATTCTCTACAATGTGCCTGGGCGTACCGCCTGTGATATGCAGCCTGAAACAGTACTGCGGCTTGCGGCAATTAAAAATATTGTCGGTATTAAAGAAGCGACTGGCGACTTGGCGCGAGCTAAATCGCTGATAGAGCAATCTCCGTTAGACTTTGCTATCTACTCAGGGGACGATCACAGTGCTCGCGAACTTATGTTAATGGGAGGCAAAGGTGATATTTCCGTAACTGCCAATGTGGCTCCGAAATTAATGGCTGAGATGTGCGCGGCAGCGATTGCAGGTGATAGTGCTACTGCGCAAGCAATTGATACGCGGCTCGCACCATTGCACGATGCTATGTTTGTCGAAGCCAATCCGATTCCAGTGAAATGGGCGGTAAGTCAGTTAGGTTTAATGTCTAATGCACTGCGGTTACCTATGACGCCGTTGTCCACTGAACACCATGCTCAGGTTCGCGGTGCTCTAGAGAGTATTACTGCAAACTAAAATTTAATTGTCAGCGCTGTGCTGGCATTCATCAAAAAAGGGGCTTAGCTCTGTAATGAAAAAAACGATCTCTTGGTTAACTATCTTTTTGGTGCTAGGCCTGACTGGTTGTAATTGGCTAGGTATTAGAAATCGCTCTAATGATTATTTACTGTCTGAAGAGACCCAGCCCACCGTAATTCCGGCAGAAATGGACAGTGCTGGCCTTGGCCAAATTTATCCTATCCCACAGATTGCGGCAGAAATGATCGATGCAGAGGGCTTTGAGGTTCCCCGTCCACAGCCCGCCTCAGTCAATACCTTCGAGCAGTTGGTTAAGATCCAGAGTATTGATGAGCGTCGTTGGGTGTTGATAAACATTCCTCCCAGTGAGGTATGGCCTCGAATTCGCAGCCTACTTAATCGTAATGGTGTGCCATCGGCTAAAGCGGAAGGTTCTAGCGGTATTATTGAAACAGTGTGGGTAAACTTTAAGTCAGATGAAGAGAATAGCCATCGTTTCCGCTTTTATATTTCTCCTGGTGTTCAAATAGATAGCACTGAGATTACCACTCTGCACCAGCAAATAGCGACCGGTAAAGAAGAGGAGTCCGCTGCTTGGCCCGCAGTGTCAAATAGTGAAGACCGAGAGCGCGATATGCTGTCTATGATCGCCAATGAACTAGCCGCCGCTTCAGAATATGCCTCAGTTTCATTATTGGCCCAAGATATTGGTGGTGAGGCGAAGGTTGAGGTGGTCACGCCTGAAGCTGCCGATGCCTTTATTAAGATCAATTTAAGCTTTGATCGCGCTTGGGCTTCTGTCAGTTACAGTGCTGCGCGAGGTGGCTTCTCAATTATTGATAAAAATCGCACTGAAGGGCTGCTGTACGTTAATTACACTGAGCAAGCTGAGGGCGATGAGGGATTTTTCAGTCGCTGGTTTGGAAGTAGCGATAGCGATGGGATACTTGAAGCTAACTATCGGGTGTTATTAGAAACAGTGGGCAGTAGTGTGGAGGCGCGTATTGTTGGTTTTGAGGGCAATAGTCTGGATAAAGCACAGTCTCTGCGATTGCTCCGTATCCTCCGAGGCAATATGTCTTAAGCCTGTGTCATGCGATTTGCATCTCTAGGTAGTGGCAGTAAAGGCAACGCCACGCTTGTCGAGTGGCGCAACACCTGTGTTATGGTCGATTGTGGTTTTTCGATTCGCGATACCACCGCGCGCTTACAGCGTTTAGGTAAGACCCCAGAACAGCTCAGTGCTATTTTAGTCACCCACGAACACAGCGACCACTGGAAGGGGGTTACACCGTTAGCAAAAAGATTTGGGCTAAAGGTGTATGTAACCGCCGGCACCTTGAAAAGTCGCAATGTGCCACTTGATAGCGCAGATTTTGAGATCATAGATAGTCATCGGCCTTTTCAGGTCGGTGATCTCGCGGTAACTCCTGTACCGGTTCCTCATGATGCTCGAGAGCCAGTGCAATATCTGTTTGATGGCGATGATCGTCGTCTGGGCGTGCTCACCGATATAGGCTCTTTAACAGGGCATGTCGAAGCACAATACAGTGCTTGTGACGCGTTGTTGGTCGAAGCTAATCATGACGTGGATATGCTGGCCAACGGACCTTACCCTGTCTTTCTTAAAGAGCGTGTGGCAGGTCAGTGGGGTCACTTGAATAATAATCAAACAGCTCGGCTAGTATCGCTAATTGAGCAGCAGCGTATTCAGCATCTTGTTATCGGCCATATCAGCGACAAAAACAATACTGTCGATAAAGTCAGGTGCGCTATCGAAGCGGTTTTTACACAGCAAGACAAAGTCACCTATGCTTGTCAGCAGGACGGGTTCGACTGGCTGCAATTAGAGTAATTATCAGCCTGTATGAGTATTTCGGTAACAGTTTAATTTTTATGAAGCATTTTTTTTACACGGTAGCAATAGTTTTTTTAATAAAAATTAAATTTATTTGTGCTGAAATTGGTTTTTTTTCCACAGATAGCATCACTTTTTCAAAAGTATTTTAAAAAACCACGCTAAGTCATTGATTTTTTATCTAGATCTCGCTAAGTGATTGATTTTAAATGTATTTTTTAACTGGTTATTTTTTGACCAATTTAACAAAAAGACCCGCTTTTTGTGCCTTTGAGATACTTAATCAGTGCTTCATCCACAAAGTTATCCACAGCTTCTGTGGACATCTTTTTGCAACATTTTTGTGCGTTTTTATTATTGCCGATGCTAGAGGCATATCTTTGGTGCAACTAGCTGGTCTGGGAGCAATTCTGACAGGGTTTTAATATCATCGCAGCGCAGGGCATTGTTGCCACTAATATCAACGCGACGCAATTGACCGAGGAACATTAACGTTTTTATATCAGTAAGATTGTTGTTGGCTAAATTAATGACCTCTAGTCGGGTAAATCGGCTGAGTCCAGTAAGGTCAGTAATTCCTGCATAAGCACAGTTGATATTTACTAGCTCTTCCGCGCGTTTAACTGACTGATCGATAATCAGCTGTTTAATACAGTTACTGAGCGCCGTATCAGGCATCTTGTAGTCACTAAACAGCGCTTGTGGTGTGTAGATCTGTTGCTCATTGAATTTTATTTGATAACGATCACAAGCAATAAGAGATATGAATACAAGGCTAATAACAATTAGTTTCATCGGTTGGGTTCCTTGCGCGGTATCATCAAGAGTATATGTGTTTAAATAGGCTTATGACCAGAATTAAAGTTTCCTATTCCCACACTGAGTTCCATACAGAAGCTCAGCAACTGGCTGCCAAATTGGGTTTAGATGTTGTTATGTTGGATTTAGTTCAGCCCGATACCGCTATTCACTCAGACTATCACTTAAATATTGGCCCTGAGGGGCTGTCTTTGCTGCCTGTGCCACGGACTATTCACGGCGCTATCATGTGCCAGTTTGACAGTGGTGCTAATAGCCATAGGCGTAAGTATGGTGGTGGTAATGGCCAGGCAATCGCCAAGGCCGTGGGGTTGTCGGGCAAATTTTGTCCCCATGTGCTCGACCTTACTGCCGGTCTTGGTAGTGATGGCTTTGTTTTGGCAGGGTTGGGTTGCCAAGTAAAGTTGTTGGAGCGCAATGCTGTTGTGTTTAGCTTGCTGCAAGATGGCCTTAGACGAGCACAGTGTGCCGCCTTGGATGATACCGAGCTAGGTGAGGTTATCTCGCGTATGGCACTGATTGAGGGTGATGCGCAAGATTTTTTAGCCGCATTAACAGAGGATCAGTATGAGGATGTTATATATTTGGATCCGATGTTCCCTGAGCGTAAAAAGCGAGCTAAGGTAAAGAAAGAAATGCAGGCGTTTCAGCATATTGTTGGGGCGGATCAAGATGCTGCGGACCTACTGCCGCTGGCTCTTGAACGGGCACGTTATAGAGTGGTGGTTAAGCGTTCTGCCAGTGCTGACTTTCTTGCTGGTACACAGCCAAGTTATAGCCTTGAAGGCAAATCGACGCGGTTTGATATTTTCGCGCTACGTAAACTGCCCAGTTAGTTGTTAGCGCCTCTTCATCACCATAAAATTACCCAGAGCTACAAGCGCAAAGCCGACGATGGCCATCGTTGTCCACTGGTAATCCTCAAAAACCGTGGATATTAGTAGCGCGAAAAAAGGGATCAATAGGCCCGTGTATCCGGCTTTCTCAGGCCCGATCACAACCAATAGCTTGAGGTAGGCACCAAAGGCGATGATGGTGCCGAAAATCGATAAATAGAGCAGGGATAAAATATACTCAGCCGACTGATCAAAGCTTAACTGAGTGTTGCTAGCTAATGCAATAAACAGCAGTGCCACTGTGCCATAAAAGGTTCCCCAGGCATTAATTGACCAGACTGAGATTCCCAATAGTCCATTGCGAGTCGCGGCGATATTGCCTAATGATGCAAACATGGCGCCAGCGAGGGCGAATAAAAATCCTTTGATGGCCGTATTTGTGGAGGATAATTTGGTTAGCTCCGGATAGAAAAGTAAGCTGATGCCCAACAAACCAATAATCCCACCGACGATAATATTAATGCTGAATGGGTAATTGAGAAATAGCCGAGCATTGATAATATTGAAAAATACGATAAGACTGAAAATAACCGCAATAATACCGCTAGGTAAATACAACTCAGCATGATAGATGGCCCAATAGTTTATGCCAAATAAGCACAGCCCCTGTAGCGCAATAAATTGGTGGTTCTTGATGCTGAGTTGAAGCGAAATGCCCCTCATTTTGCACAGCAAAAACAGTAGCGCTGATGCAATAACCATACGATAAATAACAGAGACTATAGGGTCTACGCTGCCAAGCTGAAAGGTGATCGCAATCCAAGTAGAACCCCAGATGGTCACGGTAGCGATATACAGAAAAATACTGTGCAGGTTCATAGGGCACCGAGGCCTTGTACTAGAGTAAAAGCTTCTGCAGTAGCACCTGATAAATATTGGTGAGAATATCCAAGTCGGCGATATTGGTATTTTCATCCACTTTATGGATGGTCGCGTTGGTAGGACCAAGCTCAATAACCTGAGTTCCCATGGGCGCGATAAAGCGCCCGTCGGAGGTTCCTCCCGCTGTTGATAACTGAGTATCTAGCCCAGTGACCTGTTTGATGCTGGCCATTGCAGCGGCTACTAATTCGCCCTCCGCGGTAAGGAACGGTTGGCCACTGAGATGCCAGTCAATTGCATACTCTAAGCCATGTTTATCCAGTATGGCTTCCGTTCGATCACGTAGCTGTTGATCGCTGACTTCGGTGGAAAAACGAAAGTTAAACGTAACATCCAGCTCGCCGGGTATGACATTAGTGGCGCCGGTACCTGCAGTAATATTGGAGATCTGAAAACTCGTTGCAGGAAAAAAATCATTACCTTGATCCCATACTTCTTGCGCTAACTCATCAAGTGCTGGCATCGCCAAGTGGATGGGATTGCGCCCTAGATGCGGATAGGCGACATGACCCTGTATGCCTTTGATGGTCAATTGGCAGCCGAGCGATCCACGGCGACCATTTTTAATCACATCGCCACACTGACTACTGCTCGAGGGTTCACCGACAAGACAATATTCGGGAGTAATCAGCTGCTGTTGCAACCAGTCAACAACTTTCACCGTGCCATTAGCGGCGATACCCTCTTCATCGCTAGTGATAAGAAATGCGATACGCCCACGATGATCTGGGTGCTCGGCGATAAATTGCTCAACAGCCACTACCATAGCGGCCAGAGAGCCTTTCATATCGGCAGTACCACGTCCGTACAGCTGTCCATCAGCTTCAGTGGGCTGGAAGGGTGGATAGCGCCAATGCTCTTCGGGACCAGTAGGCACAACATCAGTATGTCCGGCAAAACATAGGATAGGACCGCCAGTACCTCGTATAGCCCACAAATTATCGACATCATCAAATCGCAATGGCGTGGTTTCGAAGCCAATTTTTGCTAGACGATCGATCATCAACGTTTGACAGCCATCATCTTCGGGTGTGACTGATTGGCGTGCAACAAGTTGTTTGGTAAGTGCGAGAGTGGCTGAGTCCATGGTATTTTTGCGGGTCTGTAAAAAGGTGCGGTTATTGTAGTGGGCAAATGTATTTCAAGCTATACGCATACCCCGTCGTTTTTGTTCAACCTATGGGCGACTTAGATAAATGGCTTGCTCTATGCTGCCTGCATTTTGATTGGTAAAGCAGGTAAATTTTCTAAGCCCGATAAACAGTCGGTTTGGTTACATAAGCTTCTAAAAGATGTTTTTATACCAACTTATCCTTAGCCGCATTGATTTTGGCCGCAAGGTAGTCACTGCCGCCACGATCTGGATGTAATCGCTGCATAAGGCGTCGGTGAGCCTTGATAACATCCTCTTTGCTGGCATCTGGCTCTAACCCCAGAATATTGTAGGCCTCGGCTTCAGAAAAATCGGCAAAATCAGTTGCCTGCTGCTGATCCGAGCCTGCGCCGCTCTGCCCGCCGCTACGCATTAAAAATGCCTGTAACAGAACATAGGACTCGCGATCAGTTTGTTTAAGCCAATCTGCTAGTGTTTGCATTTCCTCGCTATTCAGCTGTGATAGGCGTCGACCAGCAAATTCCCCCTGAAGAATCTCTCCATCGACCTGACGGCTAGCAAAATTGATCTCCATTAGCAGCGCATTGGTACGAAACTTAGATGGGCTTGTTTTAAATCGGCTGAGAATATTAATAAATGGCAGTGCACGTAGTCCAAAAGCGAACAGCGCTTTGGATATAGGGATAAGCGCTGCTAGTCCCGCTCCCAGCCAATGCATACGCCCGGTCGCTACTAGCACCAAAGATAGTCCTAGCACCAACCAAAAGGCACTGCGCCAGACAAATGAACGTCGCTGTTCAGGTTTTAGGCGTTTGATGACTGACCACCAGTACCAGATCGAAACAGCAATCGCCACAAGAAGAAGTAATTTAGGCATAGTGTTGATTTTATAAACTTGTTGAAGTGCTATAACAATACAAGGTTATCGTGCTCAGAGCGAGTCAGATAGGCTTAAACTTATTAAATTAATAGTCATGCCCGATGATTACCAAAGGAGAGCGAGATTTATAGGATCTTTAAGGGATTGTCACGCCGGTGATTTGCAATCTGGTATAAAAAAGCCCTAAACATAGGGCTTTTTATTGCTGTCTTACTTAGCGTGTTTTCAGAACATCCTGTAATTTTTCCGCCATCCCCAACAATGAAGCCTCCGTGGTCTCCCAATCGACACAGGCATCGGTAACCGAAACACCATATTCCATTTCATCAGCATTACTGGATAGCTTTTGGTTACCACCCTTAAGGTGACTCTCAATCATTACACCAATAATTGATGTGTTACCTTCCAAAATTTGGTTGGCAACATTATCGAGCACCAGCGGTTGAAGGTTATGGTCTTTATTTGAGTTGGCGTGACTGCAGTCGACCATAATATTCGCGGTGATACCTGCGGCTTCCAATTCTTGCTCACATATTGAAACACTCACTGAATCATAGTTGGGCTTGCCGTTACCGCCACGCAATACGACATGGGCATAGGGGTTGCCACGAGTGGTGATAATAGAGACTTTGCCCTCAGAATTGATACCGAGGAATCGATGCGGGCTGGCCACTGATTGCAACGCATTGATAGCCACGGTCAAACTGCCATCAGTGCCATTTTTAAAGCCGACGGAAGACGATAGACCAGAGGCCATCTCACGGTGGGTCTGAGATTCAGTGGTGCGTGCACCAATAGCAGACCAAGCGATTAAATCTTGCATATATTGCGGCGATATTGGATCCAGCGCCTCGGTTGCAGTAGGTAGGCCAATCTCTAATACATCATGCAAAAGTTGTCGACCAATATGTAGTCCGTCAGTAATTTTGAACGAGTCATTCATATAGGGATCATTAATCAATCCTTTCCAGCCAACTGTGGTGCGTGGTTTCTCAAAATAGACTCGCATTACCACGAGTAAGGTGTCGCTGACCTTATCGGCTAGGGTTTTTAATTTAAGCGCGTACTCATTGGCTGCCTTGAGATCATGTATTGAGCAGGGACCGACCACAACAATAACGCGATGGTCTTTGCGCTCGAGAATATCTTCAATCGCTTTACGTCCTACTGAGATAGTTTCTCTGGCTTTATCAGACAAGGGTATCGCCTGTTTCAGTTGTGCCGGAGTAATGAGAATTTCCGGTTGCTCAATATTTATGTTTTCTACAGCCTGGGGGCCCATATTGGTATTCCTGCTAAGGTATTTTGAAAAAGCGCTATTGTACTGAAAAATAAACAGTTATGAAGGTTAATCCAAGCTAACCTCGATAAACAGGGGTATTTGCGGGAAATATAGCGCCCCACGCACAGGGGTGGTGTCGATTTGGCGATATAGATTAGCGTAGTGTTGCAATTGAGCTCGATAAGCTGTCGTCTGTCGAGCGCTAAAGACGGCAACTGATTCATCAGCATTTGGCGCACTAAATTTGTAGTCAATTATCCAACGCACTCCGTCGGTGACAAAGGTCCTATCAATCACAGAGACACCGCCGTCGCGACAGCCAGCAACTGCTGCAGAATAGCCCAGTGCCTGCTCGCAATGTGCCTGTGTATGAGGCTGCAGAATCCATAGGCCATCATCATCGTTAAGCATATTCACCAAGGCTTTGCTCATACTAGCCAGTTCCTGCTCAGAGACAAGAACACCTAATTCTTTAAGCTGTGCTCGCCAGCTAATAGGCATTTTGTTGAGACGTCGCTCAGGCCAAGCGGAGGGGCCCTCAATAGCGATCTGCTTTATGGTGCGATGCATTATGGTACCAAGGTGGGCAAGTCTGGTACTGTCAGCACTGGGTTGGTCGCTATGGTGTTGGCGCTTGCGATTACCCTCGACGCCAGTTAAAAGCGCTAAAGTCGGTGCCTGTGGAGGGCAGAAAGTAATTGGCAAGCGGCGTTTATGGCTTAAGCTTGTACGTTTTTCTGAGGGCGCATTATTAGCCTCCACTTGGATTACAGAAAGACTATTATCATCGAGCCCAGTCTTAATAGTCTGCCACAGTGAACTGAGCAAGGATGTTTTTGCCGGCGCTTGCCAGTCTGATCCCTTCTCGGTAACTTGGGCAAATAGATAGAGTTTGGATACGGCTCTGGTGGCCGCCACATAGAGCACTCGGGTATTTTCCAATTGCGTTTTAATCGCCGCTTCATGCTTGAGATAATCATAGATGCTGTCATCTTCCTCATCATGGGCTCCCAAAGGCGCCATAATTAATGAGGACTCACCCTGTTGATTTATAGTTTGCTGCCATCGTAGTAGTGGCTTGTCAGGAGACTTGGGACTTCTAGACAGGCCCGGTAGCAACACATGATCAAATTCTAAGCCCTTGGCTTTATGAATCGTCATGATTTGGATACTTGGTGTAGCGGCATCCATATCGCCAACATTGGGCGTAGCGAAAAGTTTGTCTGCAGCCTGCAAGAAGCCCTCCCAATCAGCAAGTGTGCCAGCCACTTGCCAATGCTCAAGCAAGTCAAGAAAGCAACGAACATCGTCAAGTTCTGCGGAGTCTCGCAATGTCGACGGGCCGCCGAGTTGTAGCCATAGCTGCTCGATAATACTGCGCAAGCACCCTTTGCCACGCATCTGCCAAGCCTGCTGGATACAGGGAATAATATGTTGAAGTCTTCGGCGAGCATATGGGGAGAGATGGTTATTCTCAGTGTAGTCAACTGCTTGTAACTGATGGAGTAGCGCTAAAGGCGTTTTGCCGCTGACTTCAAGGGTATTGCTAATAATGACTAAATCGTCCAAGCCTAGCCCACAGAAAGGCGCGCGCAGTACTGATAGCCAAGCAATACGATCAGCCGGAGATAGCAGGGCGCGGGTCAGTGACAACATATCCATTACGGGCATTAAACTTTTAAGTGGACTAATATCAATCGCCTGCCAGTTTAGATTGGCATGGCGCAGAGCTGGAATAATCTGTTGTAAATGACCACGATTACGCACCAGGATAGCGAGACTCTGTCCACTATGATGTTGTTGTATATCGACACAGGTGGCTGCGACCCGTGCGGCCTCAGCCTCAGCATAATCCTTGCTATCTTCACAGCTAAAGCCGAAAAACTGCACAGCATTGCCCGACTCGAGTGCATTGTGCGCTGTGGAGGGAGAATAGGGAATGGCGCCTCGCGCGCTATCGGCACGTTCTGGAAATGCGCGAGAAAAACTATTATTTACCCAGTCAATAATACCTTGCTGGGAACGAAAATTAGTCGATAAGGTAAGCGGGCGGCATTGCACTGGTCCGATAGGGTACTGTTGCGCTTGCAGAAATAGGCCTACATTAGCGTTGCGAAAACCATACAGGGATTGCATTGCATCACCCACTAAAAATAAGGTTCTGCCATCATCGGGCTCCCAACCAGCTACCAAATGTTCCAGTAACTGCATCTGGGCGCCGGAGGTGTCTTGAAACTCATCGACAAGAATATGCCTTAAGCTGTAATCGAGGCGTAATGTGATATCAGTGATCTGTTGGTCATAGGCAGACTGTTGCAGTGCATCGAGTGCGGCCAGAGTAATCGCTGGATAATCGCATTGCTCCTGTTGCTTGAAAACCACAGTTAACTCTGCGGCAAGTGTCGGCAGGAGATAACCCAGTGCGTCGAGAATCGCTTGTTGGCTAGAGCTGAGATCTGCATCGGGTAGAAACAAGGTATTGCTAAGTTGCTCCTGAACATCGGCGTTCTGTCTACACCAATCTAACAGGCCTAGCATTCTAGATTTAGTGTGTGGATCTTGCTTAGGAAAACCCTGAGTTATGGTTATGCTCTTCCGCAACTTAAGGTCCTTGGTCATCATCAGCCCGACAATGGTTTTCCATTGTGATAGGCCACTGAAACTGTTGTCTGGTAAGTCGACGATACCTTTTAGTTCGAGCAATTGTGGGTTCTTGTCCACCGGCACATTATTGGCGGCATAGTCAATCAATTCAATCAGTTCACCGGCAATGGGTTGTAAGCTATCTTCAAGCCTAAACAGACTTTCATCAATTAATTGTTCCACAACCTGCTGAAAATACTGGTGATTATTGGCGACATTAAAGATAAGTGGTAGCCATTGCTCTCTATTGCTTAATAGCTCTGACAGTAGCCGCTCACAGCGCTCAATATCATTGCCCATATGAGCGAGTAGAACCGCGATATAGCGACCGCTATCAGAATCCTCTTCCAGTTTATCTAACAGATTACGTGCAGCGACGCGGTAGAGGCTGACGATATTGTCACTGGGCTCAGGCAACACTCCAATTTCTGTCTCTAGGGCAAATTGACTGGCAATATAGCGACTGAAACCATCGATAGTCTGAATACGCAGGCGGTTGGGCATATCCATCAGCTCCCAGCCCATTTGCTTACTATGCTCTACCGCGGCAGCTGCTAGATCCCATGTCTGCGCCTTATAGCTATCATCAGGCCGAGGATTAATAAGCGCATCACGCAGTGCATTATGGACACGCAGGGCCATTTCGGCTGCGGCTTTGCGGGTAAAAGTAATACACAAAATCTGCTCAGGGCTTTCAACTGTGCGTAGTAATCGCAACACTCGTTGCGTAATTAGACCAGTCTTGCCAGAGCCTGCCGGTGCAGCGACAATAAAGCTCTGTTGCGGATCAAGGGCGTCCATCCGCGCTGCATTATCGTTCATCAATCGGCCTCTGACATGGATAACTGTGCATTAATATTAGCTGCTTCGAAATAACGATTTAGCGGTAATAGATACTCTTGAAAATTCAATACAGCAGAGTCATAGATCTCGATAGAGGCAAATCCGGAGCTAAATTCATATGCTAGATTAGACAGCGCTTTTCGCCATTGCTCGAGTTGTTCCGGCCAGTTATCAATTACTGTTTGTTGCTCAAAAAAACTGCTCTCTCCAATGCCGATAAACTTGATATTACCGCCTTTAATCTGCGCGAAAGCACAGCCACTAGCCTGAGGTTTGGTCGCCATTATATAGAGCGGTAGCTGGGGATCCTTGGGTCTATCACCCTGCCAATGACTTGGCGTAACCTCTCCGCTTTTGTAATCAATAACCAAACTCTGACCATCCATTTGATCGATACGATCAAGCCGCAATGTAATCTGTAGATCGCCGAAGTCGACACTGGTCAACTGTTCACGACCTATCACCTCAAAGGCTGGGCGAGACTTCTCCTGCGCCAGCCATGCGGTGATTAGTTTTTGCAAACGACTGTGTTCCAATTGACGGAAGCGCGACCCCAGCAATACAGGATGCTGAGTACTTAGCGCTGTTAGACTTTGTTCAATGACTTGTTCTAGTGCATCGCTTATTTGCTGTTCGCTCAAACTATGCAGGTGTGCAGCGTTGTGCCATTCACCCCATAGACGGTACAAAATATCATGGAGCAGAATACCACGATCCATGACGGTAAGTCCCGCGATCGGTTGCTGCAGTGGTTCGGCCCATAAGCGATGGACAGCAAAGGCATTGAAGGGCAGAGTGGATTGGTTTTTTAGCAGTGTCGAGCCCCCCTTTATTTTTTCTCGTTCGGGGTTGTAGGCAATGGTTGTCTCAGCTACTAGTTCAGTCTTATCAGGCCTTTCTAGCCAATAGGGCTGACGCTTAATATTGCCTACTAGCTGATCAAGTGCTACCCGAGTTACATCGAATACCAGAGGGCTTGCCGTTAACTGCTCCTCGCCACGTAAAAGAGGGTAACTGGCAATCAACCGACGGGCATTGCTGCGATAATCTCGCCATAGAGCCTTTGCGATATTGAGTTCACGGTCGGGTAGACTGTGAGGCATGGCATGGCAACGCTGGAAATCCACCGGGAGTAATGGGTTTATATTCACAGCAGCCGGGAAGTTTTGGCTGTGCATACCAACAATCCATAGCTGATCGAATTTTAGACCAGCGCCTTCAAGGAGACCAAGAATCTGTAAGGGCGCGTCGCCTGTTTGCGGATGGAAAACAGCATCCTGAGCCATTTGTACAAGATGTTTGCGAGCGGTCGTTAATCCCACTTCAATACCAAGGTTATCCAGACGGCAAAACTGCTCTAGCAAGCGCTGCCAATGTTCACGCTGTTGGTATTCAAAGGTGTCGAGTTTATGCTGGCCGGGCCAGCCAAGATCACTGAGAGAACGCTCGAAAAACGCCTGCCATTGACTAAAACTCTGACGTATTTTGTTGTTTTTACGATGATTGGAGCGGCACTCGAAAACCGGCTTGAGCTGCAGGGCGATACTGTCTGCATGAGGAGATAACCGCACTGCTGTACTGACATGATTAAGAAACTGCTCGAGAGTGAAATCAAATGCTTTACTGTCTCGGACGGCCAGCTCAACATCAACTAAAACCTGCACTGGTAGCTGACTAAAAACAGAGTAGGGTGAGTAAAGCAATTCCAACCATTGGCTTAAGGGACGCTGATACTGAAATATACCTAACAACTCAATCGCACCACGTACCACAGTGGTTTCAATTAATGCGGTACCCGCTGAAATGTTCACTGCTACGTCAACACCTTGATCAGTAAGGCTCTCAGCAGTTAGTCTGCTCACTTGCGTCAGTGAATGGTCAAGTTCAGGGATAATGAGGCCAATACGCTGATTGGGGTTTTCAGCCAATTGTTGCGCGGCCCATTGTGTTGCGGCAATTAATTCTTGTTGCGGGTCAGCGCAGGCCACCAAGTAACCATCCCCGTCAATTGCTTGCGGTGTTATTGGCTGCTGACAATCAGTCGCTTGGGCGATCACCGCTTGCTGTGCGGGAGGCATTGACTGAAAGCCATAGAGCGCGATTTTGTCTTCACCGGCGAGGGCAGATTGGGCAAAACCTTGCGCCACTAATTGCCAGCTTGCGGGGATAGTAATCAACTGATTGCGTGATAATAACTTGTTGTAGGCCTCTACCCATTGAATAAACTGCCGACTACTGGGAGTACTCTTGGGTATCTGCTGCTCAGATAGATTCCAGTTTTGCACTATGCGATGAGTGTCACTGGCTAATTTACTGAATCGACCGTCTGCATAGGTGCTAGCATCTATAGCTGACTGTGCACCGCAGTCAGCGATCGCACGATCCCAGTAGTAGCGACTCTGCTGTTGCCCGACAATTGCGAGACCGCTAACTAATGTATGGTTCTGGTCTTGCAGCTCATCCCAACAGTGTCGCAACCAGTGATCAATGGAGTAGACTCTTGGTGCGTTCCACACAGCCTTGTGCTGGCGCATCTCAACAGACCATGATTGGGCAATTTGTGCCGCCAAACGGTGATTGGGCGTCAATATTAGGTTGCCCGCTTCAAGCGGCTCGCGGAAGAGGTTAATATCGATTAACGATGGCAACATGGCAGAGTTAAAAGGCCTTGGTTTATTTCATTCTATAATCGCAAAACAGCGGTGTAATTGACAGAGGGCTGATACAATTATCCTATGCAAACTTCAATTAATCTCAGTTTAGTATTTTGCAGCCTTGGCGGCGTCGCTGTCGGTATGCTGTTGGGTTACGCTCTCAGTCGACTTTTATCGCGTAATCAGCAAATTGCTGAGGTGGCTGAGGTAAAGGCTGCTAATGCTTTGTTGGAGCAGCGACTGGTGAGTCAACAGGACCAATTTGACGCTCAGCTGAAAGTGCTGCAAGAGGCTAAAGTCACTCTCGGGCAGGAATTTGAAAATTTGGCCAATCGCATTTTTGACGATAAACAGGCTAAATTTTCGGCTCAGAGCAAAGAGGCCATTGAAAACTCCCTTAGTCCTTTGCGACGGGATATCGGTGATTTTCGCAAACAGGTCGAAACTGTTTACGACAAAGAAAATGCCGATCGTAATAAGTTGGTTGGTCAAATCAGCGAGTTACAGAAACAGACGCTGCAGGTGTCTGCCGATGCGGTTAGTTTGGCCAATGCACTGCGCGGTGATAATAAAGCTCAGGGCAACTGGGGCGAATTTGTACTGGAAAAGCTTCTTGAGGATTCAGGCCTAACCAATGGCCGAGAGTATGATACTCAGGTTGCACTCAAAGACGAATCCGGTAAGCGACGCAACCCCGACGTTATAGTGCACCTGCCGGAAGGTCGCGATATTGTTATTGATGCTAAGGTCAGTCTTGTCGATTACGAGGGGTATTTTCATGCCCAAGATGATGATAGTAAAGCCCAGTGCTTAGCACAGCATTTGGCCTCAATGCGCGCGCATATTAAAGGGCTGAGCGGCAAAGACTATGAGAATTTAGACGGGGTTAATAGTCTCGATTTTGTGTTGATCTTTGTGCCAGTTGAAGCGGCATTTATGTTGGCGTTGGACCACGACCCAGATATGATGCGAGACGCTTACGACCGCGGCATTATCTTGGTCAGCCCAAGTACATTGATGGTGACCCTGCGTACTATTAAGAACCTATGGCGCTATGCAGATCAAAATCGTAATGCGCAACTTATTGCCGATAAAGCGGGGGCGCTCTATGATCAGTTTGTACTCTATATCGACTCTTTGGATGAGGTGGGCCGTTACCTAGACAAAAGTGTGGAGGCTTGGGACACCGCGCGTAAACGATTGTCTACGGGGCGCGGTAATTTAATACGGCGCAGTGAAGAGCTTAAAAAACTTGGTGCCAAAACCAAAAGAACAATGCCTGCTGATCTAACAGTAGACGATGTTTCCTTACAGCAAGATATTTCCTCTCTCGAGGACGATAACAATAAATCCGGTTGATATTGAGGGTTGCTAGGATAATTAATTGTCTAATCTGTTGTGTAGCTGGCTCAAACCCAAGGTAAATCTTAATTACGTATACTAGGTGTTGTTAAAAGATTAGAGACTATTTCTATGGATTATCTTTTGTTCTCGTTCTGGGCGGCTGTAGTGGTGGTTGTGGGGTTGGCCAGTTATGCAGTTTATTTATGGCAAAAACTTCGTGCCCAGCGGGCCAGATTTCAGGCAGAGACTGAACAACTCAAGGCTGACCTGCAGTCTAAAAATCTCAATGCAAGACAGTCTATTCAGATAATCGCGCGGGCGTTACTGCAAAAAGATCTTTCTGATACCGAAGCGGCCATGCGCATAGGTTTTTTGTCACAGCAAGTCATAGCCACCGAGGCTGAAGCAAAGCAGTTTGAGGTTTTTCAGCAATTAGCCGAGGCCACGGCCCATATTCCTATTCTCGATGATTGGGCTATGCTGGAGAAATCTGAAAAACGACGTCTTAACGCTGAGCGCAAGACTCTTGAAGCTAACTATGCTGAGTTTATTCAAGCGGGTGCGCAGCAATTAGTTAGTATCAGGCTTGATTAAGCAAATCGGCTCAGCAGCACACCTGATTCAAGATGATCAGTCCAAGGAAATTGATCAAATACAGCGGTAGCTTCAATACGATGAGTTTTGCTAATTTGGGCAAGATTTTGCGCTAATGTGGTTGGGTTGCAGGAAATATAGAGAATGCGGTCAAATCGACACACGAGTTTCTCCGTGTCGGCATCCAAACCTGCTCTTGGCGGATCGACAAACACAGTCGAAAAGTCATAACTATCGATATCAATATGAGCAAGTCGACGAAAGGGTCGCTGTTTATTCAGTGCTTGCGTGAGTTCTTCGGCAGATAATCGTACCACCTCAATATTGTCAATCTGATTAGCGGCAAAATTAGTCAGTGCAGAATTAACTGAAACCTTGGAGATTTCCGTTGCCAGTACGGCATTAAAGTGGCGTGCCAGAGGCGCAGTGAAGTTGCCGTTGCCACAATAGAGCTCTAGGAGGTCTCGCTTGTTACTGCCCGCAAGACAGCTGCTGGCCCAATTAAGCATCTGGCTATTGATAGTAGCATTGGGCTGGGTAAAGCCCGATTCTACTTGTTGATAACTGTACTGCCGATCACCTACTTGTAGCACCTCAGTAACATAGTCTTGATCTAAAACGAGTTTTTGCTTGCGGCTGCGACCAATAATAGCGGTGTTAAGTTCGGTTTGTAACGCTCTTGCCTCGACCTCCCATTGCTCATCGAGCGGGCGATGATAAATCAATGTAATTAACGCTTCACCAGTACTGGTGGTGAGAAATTCCACTGAAAAGCATTTACGACTGAGTGTCTCATTGCCATTGAGAGCCGCTAGCAATGGTGGCATCAATTGATTAATCAACGGTGCGCCAATGGGGAAATCTTGGATAATATAGGGGCGTTTTTCACCGGATCGATTCATCGCATAGTTTACCCGGCCATGTTCATGCCAAATTCGGAATTCAGCCCGCATACGAAAGCCTGATGGCGGCGAAGGGTGAACCGTCACACTGTTTATCGATACGCCAGCTGCGGCCATAATTTGATAGAAATTACTGAGTTTTTTATCGAGCTGTGCCTGATACTGATCGAGATCTTGGTAATCGATACTCATAAATTAGCGAAGGCCTTATCGGTTTTTGCCGCGGCGGCAAAATCATTGAGATGCAAACCAGCAATACTGTGAGACCACCAGCTCACCGTCACCGAGTCATACTCTAATACTAACTTGGGGTGGTGATCATTGGCCTCAGCAATCTCAGTAATTAGTGTGGCAAAACCCATGGCGGCAACGAAATTGGCCATGGGAAAGCGTCGCTGTAACTGTAAGATGCCATCGATATCGCTGACCTGCCAGTTGGCAACTTGCGGTTGTAGCCGGGCTATTTCAGCAGCATTTAGCCTCTGCGCCGTTTTATGCGTTGCTTTACCTTGCATAGCGCAGAGTTCGCTTGTACTAAAGGTTTTCATAAGCAATTCTTAGGCTTTGGTAAACCGGCGAGCAGAGCAACCGATTTTGCTGGACTACCGGGAAACTTTTCATTGAGATACAGGCTTCGACCTTTTTCTACCCCTAGGCTAGACGACACTGATTTACACAATGGCCTCATTGAGGGTGAAAAACCAAATTCATCAAAAAACATTCTAGCTACTAGCAGTACTTGGATATGCTCTTCGGTTAGCCTAATCTCCAGCTCGGCGGCTTTAATATTAGCCTGCTCGACAGTCCAGTCTGGAAGGTTGCTAAGGTAGGTTGGCTTATCACTCATGGTATTAAAAGCTCTGTCTTTAAAAAAGCTCTGGGATTAAAAAAGCCCCACTGTAGAGCAGGGCTTTTTATTATAACGCACTTACTACATAGAGCGCCGTGCTTAGTCGTCGCCCATAACACCAAAGATCTGCAACAGGCTGAGAAACAGGTTGTAGATCATGACAAATAAGGTCACGGTGGCGGAGATATAATTGCGCTCACCGCCATGAATGATCGCACTGGTTTGCCACATAATGATCGCCGAGGATAGCAGAGCAAATACGGCACTCACGGTGAGAGATAACGCGGGAATCTGCAAGAAATAGTTGGCGATCGCCGCAACAAAGGCTACCAACATACCGGTCATCAAAAAACCAGTCATAAAGTTCAAATTCTTTTTAGTGGTCAACACATAGGCTGAGGCAGCAAAGAAAATTAGTGCTGTGGAGCCCAGCGCTGAGATAATAGGCTCAGCCCCCTTAACGGCTAAAAACATACTTAAGATAGGTCCCAGAGTAAAGCCCAACCAACCGGTAAGAGCAAAAACCCAGGCAATACCGCTGGCGTTATTTTTATTTTTCTCAACCATCCATAGACAAACAAAGTAGGGGAGAAGGGTCCACAAACCGAAGAAAGGTGCATTGATAGCCATAGCAACACCAGCCATAGCTGCGCTAAACGCCAAGGTGACGCTAAGTAGAAGATAGGTATTACGCAGTACTTTAGCGACGCTGGGGTCTAGTGCTGTGCTTTCAATACCTTGAGGCATGGCCTTGGTGCGGTACTTATCAGTTTCCATATCGAAATCCTAAATTGATTAACTTTGATTAAACTCGACTAACTAAATGATTGATAGCTCAATAATACCTATTGTAATTACAATAGCCAATACTCGTTTTACCTACTAGGCTTATTTTTGGTTCACTGTGGCGATCTTAAAGCTCTGTAGGTCGTAGCCACTTGCATCCATACGCAAAACCCAGCCAATATTATGCCAATCGCCTAGCACAATGCGTTCTCCACCTTTATGCTGGTGTCGGTCGGGCCGGTGAGTATGGCCATGGATTAGGGTCGGGACATTATGTCGTTCTAATGCCTGCTCCACGGCCTGATTATTGACATCCATAATCGCACTGGCTTTATTACTATTGGCCATTGCGCTCTTAGCGCGTAATTTATTGGCGATTCGCTGACGTCGCTTAAGGGATAATCGGTTGAACAAAAACTGCCATAGTGGATTGCGTGCATGGCGCCGGAAGCGCTGATAGGCATGATCATCGGTGCATAATGAGTCGCCGTGCATTACCAGGGCTCGGTGGCCATAGGCCTCAACAATATGTTCTTCTTCGATAAGGCTGGCGCCGGTGTTGATAGCGAAGCGCGAACCAATAAGAAAGTCGCGGTTGCCGGTTTGCACCCATACTGAAACGCCAGCATCACAAAGGTTGCGCAGCGCAGTTTGCACTTGGTGACTTAACTCTGAGGGGTCATCGTCACCAATCCAAGCTTCAAATAAATCGCCGAGAATATAGAGCGCAGATGCATTGCTTGCCTGTTGCTGCAAGAAAAGCAAAAACGCCCGGGTTATTGCCGGGCGTTCTGGTGAAAGATGGAGATCTGATATAAACAGCGTAGCCATAGTTAAATGTGGTAATAGTCAAATAGTGACGTTTATCGATCGTTATAGGCGGTGCTGACAATGGTTTCAGTGATTTCGATTGGTTCTATTGGCACATCGCTGTGATGGCCTGCACTGCCGGTGTCCACCTCTTTAATACGATTGACAACATCTATCCCTTCAACCACCTTGCCAAATACAGCGTAACCCCAACCTTGTATGGTTTTGCCGCTGTGATTTAAGAACCCATTGTCAGCGACATTGATGAAGAATTGGGACGATGCTGAGTGAGGTTCATTAGTACGAGCCATTGCCAGCGTGCCAATATCATTGGCAAGACCATTGTCGGCTTCATTTTCGATCGGTTCACGACCATGTTTCTCATCCATATCTTTGTCCATTCCACCACCTTGGACCATAAAGCCGTCAATTACCCGATGGAAGATAGTCCCGGTGTAAAAGTCGTCCCTAGCGTATTGTAAAAAATTAGCCGCTGAGATTGGCGCGTTATCGAAGTCTAGCTCTACTGATAAGTCGCCCATTGTGGTGCGAAAAGTAATCATAGGGAATCCATTTATAAAATGAGTGGTTGTGTGGGCGATATTTTAGTTTGTCACTGATGGAATTTAAACAAATGTTTAGCATTTTTGTCGTTTGCATGGGCTTTTTGTTTATTGCCTGTCGCCTGAAGGCTATAATCGCCGGCTGAAATTTTTAGTAAGACAATAAATCTATGACTGATCCTGACAAGCCTATCAACTTTATCCAGCAAGTAATTAATCATGACCTTGAGTCGGGGTTAGTTGATAGGATAATTACTCGATTCCCTCCTGAACCCAACGGTTACTTACATATAGGCCATGCCAAATCAATTTGTGTCAATTTTGGCTTGGCTGAGCAGTATGCCGGTGGTTGTAATCTGCGCTTTGATGACACCAATCCTGAGAAAGAAGATGAAGAATACGTCAATGCCATAATCGAAGATGTTCGCTGGTTAGGTTTTCAGTGGCAGGGGGAGATCTGTTACGCATCGGATTATTTTGATCAGTTATACAGCTGGGCCCAGTACCTCATTACCGAGGGTAAGGCCTACATATGTGAGCTCAATAGTGATGATATGCGTGCCTTTCGTGGCACCTTGACTGAGCCTGGTAAGAACAGTCCTTTCAGAGAACGCCCAGCGATGGAGAGTCTCAATTTATTGGAAGAGATGAAAACAGGGCAGGTAGAAGAGGGCCGTATGACATTACGCGCCAAGATTGATATGGCATCGCCCAATATTAATATGCGCGACCCGGTAATGTACCGGATTAAAAAAATGGCTCATCAGCGCACCGGTGATCTGTGGAATATTTACCCGTCCTATGATTTCGCCCACGGTCAGGAAGATGCTATTGAAGGGGTAAGTCACTCGATTTGTACTTTGGAGTTTGCCGCCAATCGTCCGCTCTATGAATGGTTTGTCGATAATTTGCCATTGCCATCGCAGCCGCGGCAATATGAGTTTGGGCGGCTCAACCTTAACTACACAGTGACCAGTAAACGCAAGCTGAAACAGTTGGTTGATGAAAACTATGTTGAAGGCTGGGACGATCCGCGTATGCCAACGATCAGCGGTCTGC
>CBFHVP010000008.1:0-37706 GCA_965659315.1 uncultured Porticoccaceae bacterium
AGCGGCAGAGTTAGCCTCCGAATATGAAAAAAAACGCAAACGCCGTGCTCAAGCTGGGCCCAAGAAAAAAGCCAAGGGCAAGATCAGTTCCAAGCGAGGTAAGGCTGGAGCAAAAAGGAAGTCTTCTACCACAGCCAAAAAAAGGCGTTGAGTCAGCCGTTAATAACACCACAAAGATTTAGGCTAGATGCTTGGGTAGTAGGCGGTTAAGCACCTCCGCGATGTAGTCCAAAAATAGCGTGCCTATTGTACTTTTGTAAAAGCCAGGGTCGGTGTTGCCGAGGGCGAGAATACCGTATAGGTCGTTAGAGCGCAGAGGGATAGCGGCAACCGAACCAACTTGCGACCCCGCCTCGCCAAACAAAAAGGTCATTTCCTCATCTCGGAGCACGCCGCAAACCGCACTGGTGGCGTTCAGCACTGCACCGATACCATCGTTGGCCTCGGCGACCGTGACCACTCGCGCCTTGGTATTGAGTTGTGTTTTGTTATCATCCAGCAAGATGAGGCTGAAAAAGCTAATCTCAAAGTCATTGCCGAGGCTGTCATAAATAACCGACACCATATCCGCAAGATTTTCAGCCTCTAATAGGTTAAGCACCAAGCGCTTGGTCTTTTCGAAAAGCAGATCATTATCATTGGCCACGGTGAGTATATTATCGAGGCGCCCACGCATTTCTCTATTGCGATCGCGCATAACACCGACTTGACGTTCCACAAGGGAAATGGCCTTGCCGCTATTATGAGGAAGATCAAGTATTTCTAGGATATCCGGATTGTCGGCCAAAAATGTCGGATTATCGCTGAGAAATGCGCGTACCATATCTTCTTTGGAATCAACCTGTTGTTCTTCGCTCATATTCGCACTCGCCCATGAAAAACACTGACTGCTGGCCCAGTCATAAATAGAGGCTCATTATCCCCCTGCCATTGGATGTTGAGATCTCCGCCAGTTAACTGCACTGTTACCGGTGAGTCTACCAGTTGCTGGCGTATAGCGGCTACTGCTGCAGCGCAAGCTCCAGAGCCGCAGGCTTGAGTTTCGCCAACACCGCGTTCAAAAACCCGCAATTTGATGTTATTGCGATCGACTATCTGCATAAACCCAGCGTTGACCTGACTGGGAAAGCTAGGGTGTGACTCTAGCGTTGGGCCAAGAGATGCAACCGGTGCTTCGCTGATATCCTCGACCTGCAATACGGCATGGGGGTTGCCCATTGAGATTGCCGCTATCTGGTGATTTTGGTTATTGAGATCAATGTCATAGAGCACTGCGGGTTGATCAGCCTGGAATGGGATCTGCGCTGGATCTAATTGCGGCACACCCATATTAACGGTAACCAATTTATTGCTTTGTAACTGCAGTTGCATAACACGATTTTTGGTTTTTACCACAATAGGATTCTTACCTGTCAGTCGGCGATCATGAACATAGCGGGCAAGGCAACGTGCACCGTTGCCGCATTGTTCGACCTCGCCACCGTCTTGATTAAATATGCGGTAATTAAAATCAATCTCTGGTTCTGTTGGCGGCTCAATGACTAACACTTGATCACAGCCAATGCCCAATGTGCGATTGGCCAGACGTCGAACCATCGATCCTGTGACGCGGACATTTTGCGTAACAGCATCAACCACAACAAAGTCATTGCCAAGGCCATGCATTTTGGTGAACTTCATCAACATAGAATTGACCTTAGTTTACATCGGGCAATAATTTTTCACCCCTAACCAAATCGGCAACCGTTTCTCGAGCACGGATCAAATAAGTGTGCTCGCCATCAACCATAATTTCAGCCACCCTTGGGCGGCTATTGTAATTTGAGCTCATGGCAAAACTGTATGCCCCTGCAGAAAACTGGCATAGCCTATCACCAGCGGCAATGGCTAGCGGTCGATCTTTAGCCAAAAAGTCACCGGTCTCACAGACTGGCCCCACCACATCATAGGTTTTTTCCACCGCGGCACTATTATTTTTTATCGGTTGAATATCCATCCAGGCTTGATAGAGTGCTGGACGCAGCATATCGTTCATACCTGCGTCGACAATAGCAAAATTTCTCTCACCATTGGTTTTAATAAATTGTACCTGCATCAGCAACAGCCCTGCATTTGCAGTTAGGGAGCGCCCTGGCTCCATAATCAATGTCTCATGCCGTCCTTCAAGCTGTGGTAATAGCTCAGCCATATAATCTGCCACAGAAGGGACATCCTCGTTTTGATAGAGCACGCCCAGACCACCGCCAATATCGATATGTTGCAAGCGGATACCCATCGTTTCGAGCTGTTTAACCAAAATCAGGAGACGATCCATCGCATCAGCAAAGGGTGTGATATCGGTTAACTGTGACCCTATATGGCAATCAACCCCCACTATATTAATATTTGCCATCTCTGCAGCGCGTTCATAAAGCAGAGGGGCAGCATTTATATCAACACCAAATTTGTTTTCTTTAAGGCCGGTAGAGATATAGGGATGAGTTTTAGCATCAACATCAGGGTTAACTCTAATAGAAACGGGCGCCACCTGATTTTGCTCACCAGCGGTAATATTTAACAGCTCCAGCTCTGCTTCCGATTCGACATTAAAACAATGAATACCGACCTCTAGCGCACGGCGCATCTCATCGGCGGTCTTAGCGACACCGGAAAACACCACTTTACGCGCATCGCCGCCGGCAAGTAACACTCGCTCCAACTCACCGCCAGAGACAATATCGAAACCCGCTCCCAGTTTAGCTAGGGTCTGCAATACGGCAATATTCGAGTTTGACTTCACCGCATAACAAATTAAATGGTCCCTATCGCCAAGTGCATTTTTATAGGCCGAGTAATGTTGTGTAAGCGCGCCCTTACTATAAACATAGCAAGGGGTGCCATATTGGCTGGCTATATCATCAAGGGCGACGCCTTCCATAAAAAGGCATTGGTCCTGAGTGGAAATTGTATTGTGCATAGTGCGTTAGGATTCGCTGTTATCTGAATTGGCTGGTTGTACTGTACTTTCGTCCTGAGGAAGATATAGTTCTCCGGTATTACCACAGCCAATCAGTCCAGCGACTAGTGCTAGGGTACAAAATAGCTGGATAATACGAATAAACATGGATAACCCTCCTCAAAAGCGTAATTATAGCGGCACAGGTAGAACACAACCAAACTATTATGCTGTGGGGACGACATTTGGACGCTAGCCAATGAATGAAGCAGAATTTAACCAAACCGTTGATGAGCTTATGTTTGCGATTGAAGAGAGCATAGATAACAGCGGTGCAGATATTGATTACGAGAATAGTGCCGGTATGCTAACAATCACCTGCGAGGCCAATGGCTCGCAGATCATCTTATCGCGGCAGCCAGCAATGGCCGAGATATGGCTGGCGGCGCGCTCAGGTGGGTTTCATTTTCGCTTACAAGCTACAGAGAAAAATAGCACTACTGAGCAGGTATGGTGTAATACACAGAGCGGAGAGCTGCTCTCCACTATGCTCAGCGAGGCCTGCCTAGCACAGTCAGGCGAAACAGTTAGCTTCGATTTTTAACCTGCTGCAATGCACGCTTGGCTGCAGCTCTCACTTGGTCAGGGGCGGTGCCGCCAATATGATCGCGGGCGGCAACAGAGCCTTGCAGAGTTAACACATTAAACACATCGTCGCTGATTTGCTCGGAAAACTGCTGTAATTCCTCAAGGCTCATCTCTGAGAGGTCCTTATTTTCGGCAATACCGTAGGCGACAGATTTGCCGACAATCTCATGCGAATCACGGAATGCGATGCCTTTGCCAACAAGGTAGTCTGCCAGATCAGTTGCTGTGGAAAAACCTCGCAGAGCAGCCTCAGCCATAGCTTCTCTGTTAGCTTTGATAGCTGGGATCATATCGCCAAAAGCGCGCAGGCAGTCACTCACGGTGTCTACGGCATCAAACAGAGGCTCTTTGTCTTCTTGATTATCTTTGTTGTAAGCCAATGGTTGTGATTTCATCAGCGTTAGCAGAGCGATTAAATGCCCATTCACGCGACCGGTCTTGCCGCGCACCAACTCAGGCACATCGGGATTCTTTTTCTGCGGCATAATCGACGAGCCAGTACAGAATCTGTCCGGTAGATCGATAAACTGGAATTGCGCTGAGGTCCACAGAATAAGTTCTTCTGACATTCTGGAGAGATGTGTCATTAACAGACTGGCGAACGCGCAGAACTCTATCGCGAAATCGCGATCACTGACCGAATCCAGCGAATTTTCTGTTGGCTTATCAAAACCCAGCTCCACAGCGGTCAACACACGGTCTATTGGGTAGGTCGTGCCAGCCAACGCCGCCGCTCCCAATGGGCTCTGATTCATTCTTGAGCGGCAGTCCATGAGTCGCCCATAGTCGCGCTCTAGCATCTCATTCCAAGCGAGCAGATGATGGCCAAAGGTGACTGGCTGAGCCGTCTGCAGGTGAGTAAACCCAGGCATAATACTATCTGCCTCAGCGCTGGCAAGCTCAATTAAACCAGTTTGTAGCGTTGAGAAAAGCGGTTTGATGTCATCGATTTGATCTCGCAGCCACAGTCGGATATCGGTAGCCACCTGATCATTTCTCGACCTACCGGTATGGAGTTTTTTGCCGACAATGCCAATACGCTCAGTCAGCGCCGCTTCAATATTCATATGCACATCTTCAAGGGCTACCGACCAAGCAAAGGTGCCCTGATCAATTTCTGCGGCGATATCCTGTAGCCCCGAAATAATCAGCTGCAACTCGTCCTCGCTAAGCACGCCGGCCTTGGTCAGCATCTTAGCATGTGCTAGGGAACCCTTGATATCTTGCTGGGCTAGTCTTTGATCAAAATCAACCGACGCAGTAAATCGCGCCACAAAAGCATCGACGGGTTCATTAAATCGCCCGCCCCAAGCTTGATTAGTTTGGCTGGCGGATGTTTTTTTATCAGAGTTGCTCATTCGGCGTTGCTCAGTTGGTAAGTGCGTGCGGAATTATAGCTAATACTGACGTCAAGTGGGTAGAAGATAACGTTTGCTACGATCATGCCGCAGGCATCAGCCTATCGATTTACTATGTAAATTGGGGCAAAACCTGACGCCTATTTGCCGCGCTTATCAGATTCTCATAATGGCAGCTAAAAGCACTGATAGATAAGTGCCATCTGGCTTTTTATTGCAAAATTTGCCCACTCAACGCCGGTGGGCTTAATTTCCAGCGTGCTATTTGTGCCAAATGATATTGTTACTCTGACAAAATAGGTTAAATCGTTGATAATGCCCAGCTAAGGTTCTATGACTAGGTTTTTCCGTGACTCAAATTATTCGCATAGCGACGAGAAAAAGTGCATTGGCACTGTGGCAGGCAGAATTTGTTAAGGCGCAGTTATTGGCCCATCACCCCGAGTTAGAGGTGGAGCTGATACCGATGAGCACCAAAGGTGACATACTTCTTGATACACCATTATCCAAAGTGGGTGGTAAGGGGTTATTTGTCAAAGAGTTAGAAGTTGCCATGCTTGAAAATAGGGCGGATATCGCTGTCCATTCTATGAAAGACGTGCCTATGGAATTTCCCGATGGCCTTGGCTTGGCAGTTATTTGCGAGCGCGAAGACCCCCTTGATGCCTTTGTTTGCAATCATTATCAACAGATAGAACAACTCCCAGCGGGCGCTGTTATTGGTACATCAAGTCTGCGTCGTCAGTCCCAGATCCAAGCTCGCTTCCCCTCTCTGCGAATCAAAGAATTACGCGGTAATGTCAATACACGACTTAGTAAGCTAGATAGCGGTGAATACGACGCTATTATTCTTGCCAGTGCCGGATTACTGCGTTTGCAGATGGAAGATAGGATTAGCAGTCGCTTACCCTCTGAATTATCACTGCCAGCAGGGGGGCAGGGGGCCGTGGGTATTGAATGTCGTACTGATGATCAAACTATTCAGACGTTATTAGCGCCATTGAATCATAGTAATACTGCTTATTGTGTGCTGGCTGAGCGAGCCGTCAATCGTCATTTGCAAGGGGGCTGTCAGGTGCCTATTGCTTGTTTTGCTGAGCTTAATGCTCAGGGTACCGGTCTCTATATGCGTGGTTTGGTTGGTAGTGTTGATGGTCGTACCATATTGCGCGCCGATATCGAGGGTCAGGTGCAACAGGCTGAGCAACTCGGCGTCCAACTGGCTGAGCAGCTGTTGGCTCAGGGTGCAAAAGACATTTTGGCAGAGGTTTATGGTAGCTAAGCCCGCTGTTGGTGCCGACGTACTTGTTGTGCGACCCCTGCGAGATCAGGACGCTTTCTTGCAGCTTCTTACTGCGGCTAATATAAGTTTCCGCTACAACCCGATTATGCGTATTGTGCCAATCACTGAGCCATCAGTGGCGGTTGAACGCATTAGAGATTTGATTCTTCAGTTTGCCCAATTCGATAAAGCTATTTTTATTAGTGCCAATGCTGCGGAGCTGGCAATTCAATGGCTAGATGAATATTGGCCCATGTTACCCGAGGTGCAGTTGTTTGCTGTGGGTCAGCAGACTGGAATGATGTTAAAAGAGTACGGTGCCGAGGTGTTATCGCCACAGGGGCAACAAAATACCGAGGGCTTGCTTAAAGAAATGCCCCAACTACAGAACCTTGCCGAGAAGTCAGTGATTATTTTTCGTGGCGCCGGTGGCCGCGCCACATTAGCTGATACACTGACAAGCCGCGGCGCAACCGTGACTTATTGTGATCTTTATCGACGCGTTATCGATCCGGTCAGTCTGGCCCAGGCCCAGGCCGAGGCTGAAGACAGTCGTTGTCTGGTTGCTCATAGTGGTGAATTACTCCAAGCTATGGGCCCAATCAGCAATAAGGCAACGGTGCTGGTCGTGCCCAGTGAACGGGTTGCCGAGATAGCTCATGACCTTGGCTATAGGCACCTGGTGGTCGCTGAAAGCGCTCTGCCAGAGCCCATGTTTCGGGCGGTTCAGCAGGCACTGGGCTAAAGTAACAAGGTATTTGGTTTGAGTAAAAAATACGCTAATATTTTCCAAATTATAGGCTGAGAAATAGAGGGCTAACAGTGGCAAAAACCAGTAAACCAGCTGTATCTGATGAGCTATCTAAGCAAACAGAATCGCCACAGGGTAAGAAAAAAAATGCGCCGGCGAAGCCTTTAGGGCGGTCAAAATCCGTTTTAAAAATATTGGTTGCTGTGGTCGTTGTGATCTCCCTAGCGGCCGGTGGATGGTGGTTGCAACTTTATTGGCAGGCGGATAGGCAGGCCATGTCAGAACGGGTAGCAACGCTTACGGCGAAAGTGAATGGTTTGGAGCGGGATTATAATAGCAGCGATAAGGCTATTTCTGAGCAAAACCAACGCATCGAAGAGGTAGAAAAATTTACCACTGATCTAGGGCTTGTTCTTAGTCAACAGAATCAGCGATTACGAGAATTGAACTTAACGGCATCGGATAATCGGGTTATTGCTGAGGCTCTCCATCTTAGTCAACTCGCTAGCTGGCGAGTGCAAACCGAACGCAGCAATAGGATTCCACTGGCATTGTTAAACAATGCCGATGTCCTTTTAAGCCGCTTAGAGGGCATCAACATTGCCACTGCCCGCGATGTGCTGGCAGCCGATATTCAAGTATTACAGCGTGTCGAAACCGTAGATTATGAGGCGCTATTCCTTGAGTTAAGCCTGATGGCGACTCATATTGATCAATTGGAGATGGTCACATCTGCACCTGCACTACTTTCCGTCACTAAACCCTCTGCCACTGACATTGAGGGCGTGTCTGACATACTGGGTGGATTTGTTGACAATCTGAGTCAATTGGTACGTATTCGTCAGCATAATCAACCTATCACGCCATTGTTGGATGTGGCAGATCAAAAAGTAGCTCGTCATAACTTATTATTCCAGTTTCAAAATGCCCGGACTGCACTGTTACTTGGGCAGCAGTCGCTGTACCAGCAAAGTCTGACTGCTGCTAAAGTAGCGCTTGAGCAATATTTTCAACAAAGTACTGATCT
This sequence comes from uncultured Porticoccaceae bacterium, assembly GCA_965659315.1. Classification (GTDB taxonomy): domain Bacteria; phylum Pseudomonadota; class Gammaproteobacteria; order Pseudomonadales; family Porticoccaceae; genus HTCC2207. The sequence continues at coordinate 8,002 of CBFHVP010000008.1, forward strand.
TCAGGCCATATTGGAGCGACTAGATCAGCTTGTTGACACCCGTATTGCCGAACCATTACCCAGAGTTGATGCATCTGTGCAGGCTATTCAGGCACTGATGCAGAGCTCTCAAGTCAAGTTGATTGAGAGTCAGGAGCAAAACCGATGAGAAAGATCCTGCTCGTATTAGTATTGGCTTTGCTGGGGGGAGCCGCAGTGGTTTGGCTAATGCAGCAGGGTACTGGTTATCTATTGATCAGTTTTGCCAAAATCAGCATAGAGATGAGCCTATGGGTCGCGGGAGTGCTTTATTTAATCACTACTCTGCTGGTAGTCTGGCTAGTGCTATTGGTTAAATGGCTGCTAGCAGTGGGTGGCTTTCGGCAGTGGTGGACGTCAAGGCGTCAGGTAAAGCAGTTGAGTAAGACTGCCCAGGGGTTGCTAAAGTACGCGGATAAAGACTGGGTTAAGGCCAAGGAGATACTGGCAAGCTCAGCGCAGCTATCATCAATGTCTGATATCAACCTGTTGTTTGCTGCCCAAGCAGCCGCCAAAGCCAACGATAATGAAGCTGCGACTCGTCTACTCCAGCGCTTGCAAACTAGTCATCCCAACGCCGCGGCTGTCGCCTCCAAGCTACAAATCAAATTGCTAGTTAGTCAAGGACAATTAGACCAAGCGCTGGCGCAATTGCAACCCTTATATCGAGATAATCCCAGTGACACAGGGTTAATACGGTTGCTGGTTAACATCTATTGCCAACAACATGATTGGTCCTCTGCGCAGAGATTGCTACGGGATATCGAGCATTATAAAGTTTTACCTACAGAGGCTATCACGGCATTACAGATAAAAATCTACGTGGCATTGCTCAATGATTGTGATGGTAAACCTGAGTTAAGCGCAGTGGAGCAATATGATCAGCTAAGTGAGCTTTGGGAGTCGATGCCCAAAGCACTGCGCAAAATGCCTGAGTTAATTGCCCCCTATGCCGATGCGCTGGCGCGAATAAACGCAACAGAAAAATTATTGCCTCTACTCAGCTCCGCGCTAAATAGTCAGTGGCATGAAGATCTGGTCGAACGCTTTGGCGTCTTGACTATGTCCAATATGGAAAAGCAATTGTCCACAGCTGAGAAATGGTTGCTCAAGCATCCGCAGGATGCTGACCTTCTGCTGGCACTTGGTCGTATTTGCATACGCTTGGAATTTAGGGGTAAAGCAAAGGATTATCTCAGTAGTGCTTTAGAGCTAGATCCACAGCCGTCAGTTTATTTTGAATTGGCTCAGCTTTTACAGGCTATGGGAGAGTCTGAGACCAGCGCCGAGATGTATCGCCAAGGTCTGAAGGTTGCTGTTGCAAGATAACACTGGTCGGTTACAGGCGTTTCTTTTTTAAATCGCGAATAATAAACCGCGTTGGATGCAGCGCTAAACGCAAGTCCTTGTCGAGTATTGGCTTCTCTCCAGCGAGTTCAGTAGCCAAAATCTCCGCGCTCAATGGCGCATAGCTCAACCCTCGCGATCCCATACCGCAATTAATATAGAGATTGGACAAATAGCTACCGGCGGTTGCTATGTTGGACTTTGCGTCGCGCCGCAGAGCACTGTAATCCTCAACCAGTTGCGTCAAATTGGCGACAGCACCAACAATCGGTAAATAGTCCTTAGTGGTGCAGCGGTAGTTGGCGCGACCGGTCATGGTAGTCAGATTTTGCGAGCCGATAGCACCGGCGATTCCACTGTCTGTGGCGCAGATTTGATCTAGATTGGCTTGATGGTCCTCAGCTCGCAGTGCGGTAGTAAAAACACCTTTGTTATAGGTCGCGCCTATACTGTGCTGGCCATTGTGCCGCGGCGTAATATAGCCTTCTCCGCAGATCACGGTTTTTAACGCCGAGGATGTCCTGTTGGCTGGGATATGGCTAATCTGCCCGCGCAGTTGGGTGACCGGTAAAAATTCGGTTTGCTGGAATTGCTTGCAATCAAAGGCATTGGCTATTACCAGAGTTTCGGCAGTAATGCAGGTTTGCCCATCTGCGCCCAATAAGTGCCAGCAATCATCATTGTGCGCAATCCGTTGGATATCGGCCTGAAGCAACGGTATCCGATGTTGAGCGAGCAGCTGTTGGCAAATATCCGCGGGCGATAGCCAGCCGAGTTTAGGGAAATAGAGACCTATTTGTGCCTGCAAGTTAATGCCTGATAGCCTGCGCAGTTCGCGATTATCATGAAGTTGGACTAAGTCGGGTTGGTGTTTAAAGCGTTGGCCAATAATTTCAAAATCTTGTTTAATTTTGTCATTTTCGGGGACCACAATAACCCCGCATTGTTGCCCTAGGCCCTGCGCCCAAAACGGTTGGTAATAACGACTTGAAAACTGCATTGCAGCCAGATTAATACGTGGCAGTAGATCATCTCGCGCAGATAATTTTGGATAAACAATTGCCTGACTGTTGCCCGATGCTTCACTGCCAGCGATTGGATGCCGGTCAATAAGCGTAACATTGAAACCTCGTTTGGCTAGTGCGGCGGCTGAGGTGCAGCCGGCAATCCCTGCGCCAAGTACTGCTATTTCTCGGGTTGATCTTAGGGCCGGTGATTTATCGAGATGCCAGACAGTAGACTTTGCCACAGTTCACCCTAGGCCAAGCCAAATTCTTGCAGAATTTGTCGCGACCATTGATTGATATAAGCGTCGGTCAAGTCGAACTGATTTTCATCATCCAAGGCAAGACCGACAAAAAATTGTTTATCAGCGGTGAGTGCTTGCGATTGGTCGAACTGATAGTTTTGGTTGGGCCAGGCGCCCACGCTAGTGGCGCCGATATTGACCACCTTGGCCCATAGATAGCCGAGTGCATCTTGAAACCATTCGGGGTAGCCAATTTGATCGCCAAGGCCATAAATCGCCACCTTGCATCGGCTGAGATCAAGGTCGTCAATGGCATCCCAATTGGCTTCCCAGTCTTCTTGTAATTCACCGTAGTCCCAGGTGGGGATGCCGAGAATAAGATATTGATAATCAGTCATTAACAACACAGGGTCAGCGGCAATATTGTGTAAGGCTACGAGGTCGCCGCCATGAATACTGTTGATGCAATCACGGATTTTTTCTGCCGCCATTTCGGTATAGCAGGTTGAGCTACCATAGAATAAACCTATTTTACTGCTCATAAGTCAGCGCTACCCTGAGGTTGTAGACTACCGACAAAGTCTAGCTGTCGCCAAGCTTCGTAGGCCACAATAGAAACGCTATTGGACAGATTTAAACTGCGACTGTGTGCTTGCATGGGTAGACGCAGCACATAACTGGTACCGATATCGGTGCGAATCTGCTCAGGCAGGCCCCTTGTTTCCGGGCCAAATAATAAAGTATCCCCGGATTGATATTGAACCGTAGAATAACAAACAGTACCTTTGGTGCTGAGAGCATAAATCGCATGGGATTGAACGTTGGCACGATAGTCGCTCCAGTTAGCATGTACCTGCAGAGACTGGAATTCGCGATAGTCGAGCCCGGCCCGCCTTAGCTTTTTATCATCGAGATCAAAACCCAGTGGCTCAATTAGATGTAATCGAAAGCCGGTATTGGCACAGAGGCGAATAATATTGCCGGTATTAGGCGGTATCTCTGGCTGGTAAAGGACTATATTGAGCATAATTTTTTGTTTCACCGTCAAGCCCTGTATTATCGCATTAATTGGCACGGTTGAACTAGATTACTCGACCACTATTAAAGTCCTTTCGTAGTAGAAAGATTAATCGGGTAGGCCGATGAAGTTATTACTACGAAAATTACTAAAGGCACAGATTTTGTGATTGAAATTCCCTTGGAGCGTCTGAGTGCGGAAATCCTAACCGCGATTATCGAAGAGTTTATTCTCCGAGACGGCACTGACTATGGCGTTCAAGAGGCGAGCATGGGCAGTAAAATTGCCCAGGTGCAGCGACAATTAGTACGCGGTGATGTATTGATTACATTTGACCCGCTAACTGAGAATTGTACCTTGCTAACCAAGCATCAATTTCAGCGCTACCGAGATGAGCATAGGGTGACCGAGGAATCAGATCTATCGACTGCTTACAATAATGCCGAGGCCTATGAAAATTATTCGCAAGATACAGGCCATAACAGTGACTAGACAAGTGCATAGACAAGTGCTCAGTGCGACAAGCGTATTTGCTCCGTGGCAACAGCAGTTGGATAGCGCACCACAGATTTTGGTGGCACTGAGCGGCGGACTAGACTCCACTTTACTATTGCATTTATTAGCTGAGGTTGTACCCCTAGAGCGCATTGGTGCTATTCATGTAAATCACGGTCTTTCGCCCGATGCTGATACTTGGCAGGCGCAGACTGAAGCTTATTGCCACTCTCTCGGGGTGTCATTTTATGCTGAAGCTGTCCAAGTGATAGCAGATGGTGAAGGGCCAGAGGCCGCGGCGCGAACTGCGCGTTATGAGGTGTTTAAGCATGTACTGGAAAAAGATGCTGTATTGTTGCTTGGTCATCATGGCGATGATCAGGCGGAGACGTTGCTCTATCGTTTGATGCGCGGTTCGGGCAGCAAAGGATTGGCTGGCATGCCCGCCCAGCGAGATCTGGGCTTAGGCCAGTTGATCAGACCTCTATTGCCCTGGTCAAAAGCCGAATTGCAGCATGCTGCTATACAGCGACAACTGCGTTGGATTGAGGATGATAGCAATGCCGATAATAGCTTTGACCGCAATTATCTGCGCAACCAAGTTATCCCGACTATCGCTCACCGCTGGCCTGACTATACGCGGTCTCTGGGTCAGTCTGCTGTGCATGCGACGGAGGCAGAACAGTTAGCCGAGGCGTTGGCAAAAGAGGACTTAGTTCAGCTTGAACTGCGGGTTGAGCGCGCAGGCTGGTCTATCGCTATTGAATTACTCCTTAGTAAAAGCGATTTGCGGCAGCGCAATATTCTGCGCTATTGGCCGGCAGCCTGCGGATTGCCAATGCCCAATAGACAAATAATCGATGAAATTACGGGATCGATATTATCGGCTCGCGATGATGGCTCACCACAAGTCGTTTGGCAGTCAATACAATGGCGTCGCTTCCGTGGGCGGCTGTATTTGCTTCAGTCACAATCGATACAATTCGATCAAACGCGGCATTGGCAATGGTCGCTTGATCACCGTCTTGAACTTGCCGATGGCAGCTGTCTAGAAGTGCAAGAGATAACAGGTGAGGGGTTGATGCTAGCGCCTGATGATTGTCTCACGGTACGTTACAGGCAAGGTGGTGAGCGTTGCCGACCGGCGGGGCGCAGTCATTCCAATAGCCTGAAAAAGCTACTTCAGGAGTATGCTTTAGAGCCTTGGTGGCGAGATAGAATGCCACTGCTATACGTGGGTAAAACCTTGGTCGCGGTGGGTGATTGTTGGATTTGTGATGGCTGGCAGGCAGGGCCTCAGCAACAGGGCAAAAAAATTCTTTGGCAGACCAACTCTTTGTAGATCGCAGTGGAATACCAGCCACCTTTCTGGTAATCTGCTAACCCATCTTGAGTAGGATGGGCGCCGGCCGCAGTTAGTTTGATTTCTAGATCGACTTCTTGGTCATCACCACTTCCAGAGATAACCTTTTTCACTTTTTTGCGATCGTTGCAGGGTCCTTATGACGCGATTTATTTTTGTTACTGGCGGTGTTGTTTCTTCTTTGGGTAAGGGTATTGCGGCGGCATCACTTGGTGCAGTGCTTGAGGCTCGAGGCCTGAGTGTCACCATTCTTAAGTTAGACCCCTATCTCAATGTTGATCCGGGCACCATGAGCCCTTACCAGCACGGTGAGGTGTATGTCACTGAAGATGGTGCAGAGACAGACCTCGATCTCGGTCATTACGAACGTTTCTTACGCTCAAAAATGACTCAGAACAATAATTTCACCAGTGGCCAAGTCTACGAAACCATTCTGCGTCGTGAACGTCGCGGTGATTATCTTGGCGGCACTGTGCAGGTGATTCCTCATGTAACCGATGAGATTAAGCGTCGCGTTTATGCGGGCGCTGGTGAGCACGATATCGCGGTGGTAGAAATTGGCGGTACCGTTGGTGATATTGAATCGCAGCCATTTCTCGAAGCAGTGCGGCAACTCAAAGGTGAGTTGGGTCATCAGCGAGCGCTGTTATTGCATTTGACGCTGGTGCCCTACATTGCCTCAGCTGGTGAAACTAAAACCAAGCCAACTCAGCACTCGGTGAAAGAAATGCGCTCCCTTGGTCTGCAGCCCGATGTTCTGCTATGCCGATCAGAGGTTGAATTGGAGGAAGTGCAGCGCAAGAAAATATCGTTATTTACCAATGTTGAGGAGCGTGCGGTTATTCCAGTAATGGATGCCGAGACCATCTATCAAGTGCCGCGAATGTTGCATCAATGGGGTCTCGATCAATATGTGATTGAGCGCTTTAACCTCGATACGCCGGCGGCAGACCTACAGGAATGGGACAAAGTTGTCGATAATCAGTTGAACTCTCAAGGAGAGGTGGTTATTGCCATGGTCGGCAAATATATGGAATTGCTGGATGCCTACAAATCGCTTACCGAGTCACTTATTCACGCCGGTATACATAACAAGACAAAAGTAAAAATTCGCTATATCGATTCTGAGCGTCTGGAAGCGGATCATTCCCTTATTGATGGTGTCGATGCGATTTTGGTGCCTGGAGGATTTGGTACTCGAGGTACTGAGGGCAAGATCTACGCGGTTAAAACAGCGCGGGAAAATAATATTCCCTATCTGGGTATCTGCCTCGGTATGCAGATCGCAGTCATTGAGTATGCGCGCAATGTATGCGGCCTTAGTGGTGCTAATAGCACGGAATTTGATCCACAAACACCGCATCCGGTTGTCGGTTTAATTGCCGAATGGATTGATAGTCAGGGCAACAAAGAGTTGCGTACTGAAGATTCTGATTTAGGCGGTACCATGCGTTTGGGTGCTCAGGTGTGTCATCTGATACCGGGTTCAAAGGCCCATAAAATCTATGGCTCTGAACAGATTGAAGAGCGCCATCGCCATCGCTACGAGGTCAATAATAACTTTTTGCCACAAATCAAACAGGCAGGTCTGGTTATTGGTGGCCTATCCTCAGATAAAACATTGGTGGAGACGGTTGAATTGCCAGGCCACCCGTGGTTTTTTGCCAGTCAGTTTCATCCGGAATTTACCTCGACACCAAGAGATGGCCATCCGTTATTTCAAGGTTTTGTCACAGCGGCAACAGCCTATCAGGCGGCAAAATAAGGATTTTAAACCATGGCATCAATTAGTATTCAGGTAGCCGATTTCAATGTGAGCAATGATTCACCGATGGTGTTATTCGGTGGCATGAATGTATTGGAGTCTCGTGATATGGCGATGCAGATTGCCGAGGCCTATGTCGAGGTAACGCAAAAACTCGGTATTCCCTACGTATTCAAAGCGTCTTTTGATAAGGCTAATCGCTCTTCGATCCATTCATTCCGTGGCCCTGGCGTTGATGAGGGGCTAAAGATTTTCCAAGAGATTAAACATACCTTCAATGTACCGCTGATTACCGATGTCCATGAAATTGATCAGGCTGCTCCCGTGGCTGAAGTCTGCGATATTATTCAGTTGCCGGCCTTTTTGGCACGACAGACTGATTTGGTCAAAGCAATGGCGGTAACTGGTGCTGTGATCAATGTTAAAAAGCCGCAGTTTCTCAGCCCTGGCCAGATGGGCAATATTGTCGATAAATTTCGCGAGTGCGGTAATGATAAAATTATGCTGTGTGAACGCGGTACCTGTATGGGCTATGACAATCTAGTGGTCGATATGCTCGGCTTTAGAACAATGAAGGATGTTAGTGGTGGTTTGCCGCTTATATTCGACGTGACTCATGCCTTGCAATGTCGGGATCCACTGGGGGCGGCTTCAGGTGGTCGCCGACATCAGGTGGCTGAATTGGGTCGTGCCGGTATAGCGGTCGGTATTGCGGGATTGTTTCTTGAGGCTCATCCGTCGCCAGATCAGGCTCGCTGTGATGGCCCCAGTGCCTTGCCATTGGATAAATTAGCGCCTTTTATGACCCAGATGAAAGCCTTTGATGATCTTATTAAATCGCAGGCCGATCTCGGTATTAGCTAGCTAAGGCTTTAACAGGCCAAATTCCCTAACTTTTTCACAATCACTTTAAATGGAGTACCCGGTAAATGAGTAACATTGCAGATATTCGAGCTTTTGAAGTTTTGGATTCAAGAGGCAACCCTACAGTTCAAGCGGATGTTATTTTGCACAATGGCATCGTCGGAACTGCCTGTGCGCCCTCCGGTGCTTCAACCGGATCCAGAGAAGCGCTTGAATTGCGAGATGGCGACAAAAATCGCTATTTGGGTAAAGGTGTACTCAAGGCTGTGGGCAATATTAACGATACGATCAAATCATTGTTGGTGGGGACTGATGTTGCCGATCAACGCGCTCTCGATAACGCCATGATTAAAGCGGATGGTACGGACAATAAAGCGGTGTTGGGCGCCAATGCTATTTTGGCCGTGTCACTGGCGGCAGCAAAGGCGGCGGCTCAAGATAAAGGCATGCCGCTCTATGCGCATATTGCGGAATTAAATGGTACGGCTGGTCAGTACAGTATGCCTGTGCCAATGATGAATATTATCAATGGTGGTGAGCATGCCGATAACAATGTTGATATTCAGGAGTTTATGGTCCAGCCAGTATCAGCCAAAAGCTTTGCTGAAGCATTGCAAGTAGGTGCTGAAATCTTTCATGCGCTGAAAAAGGTGCTCAGTGCCAAAGGATTAAATACAGCGGTTGGTGATGAGGGTGGATTTGCACCGGATTTGGCGTCTAATGCCGATGCATTAGCGGTGATAAAGGAAGCCACTGAAGCTGCAGGCTATACCTTGGGTGAAGACGTTACCTTAGCGCTCGATTGTGCGGCCTCAGAGTTTTATAAAGAAGGGCAATATGACCTCTCTGGAGAGGGTAAAGTCTACAGCTCTGAGGGTTTTAGTGACTTTTTAGCCGAACTCTGCTCGCAATACCCAATTATCAGCATTGAGGATGGCTTAGATGAGTCGGACTGGGATGGCTGGAAATATCAGACTGAAAAACTGGGGGAGACAGTACAGCTAGTTGGCGATGATTTGTTTGTGACCAATACCAGCATTCTTAGCCGCGGTATTGAGTTGGGTGTGGCTAATTCGATTCTGATTAAATTTAACCAAATCGGCACATTATCTGAGACCTTGGATGCGATTAATATGGCCAAAGATGCCGGCTATAGCGTGGTGATTTCTCATCGCTCCGGAGAGACGGAAGATACCACCATTGCTGATTTGGCCGTGGCGACTGCAGCTGGTCAGATTAAAACAGGTTCATTGTGCCGCTCAGATCGTGTCGCTAAGTACAATCGTCTTCTGCGTATCGAAGCCGAATTGGGTGACGCTGCTATCTACCGTGGCCGCGCCGAATTTAAATCATAATTTAAATCATAGTATTAACGCTATTGACATACTATCGACCAAAGCAATTACAATAATCAGATGCGTTGGTTGCTGATAATACTGGTGGTGCTCTTTATCGGACTGCAGACCCGTCTGTGGTTCGGTGAGGGTAGTTTTGCGCATAAATCTGAGCTAGATCAGCAGTTGCAAGTTCAGCGACAGAAAAATCAGCAGTTACAGCTGCGCAATCAGCGTATTGCCGAGGAAGTAAAAAGTCTAAAAAATAATCTCGGCTCAATCGAAGAAAAAGCACGTGAGGATCTTGGCATGATTAAGCAGGGTGAGACGTTCTATTTAGTAATCGATGAAAATGACAGTCTGTTGAAAAATGACTGATAGCCAAGCCAACTATTGGGCAATTGTGCCTGCCGCCGGTGTGGGAAAGCGCTTTGCCGCTGATATTCCCAAGCAATTTCATTATCTCAATGGCACTTTAGTCGCGCAGCATACGCTCAGCCGTCTGCTTAGTTTGACGTCAATAAGTGCCATTGTGGCCCCCTGTGATAATAGCTCGGCCTATTGGTCAAAAGTCCCCGCTGTGTCGGATCGGCGAGTGCGCCTAGTCTCCGGTGGCACACATCGCGCCAACTCTGTGGTCAATGGTTTGCTAGCACTTGAGGAGGTAGCGGCTGACCATGATTGGGTATTGATTCACGATATGGCGAGGCCCTGTGTTACAGCCGCTAATATTGCCAAACTAATCACCGCAGTGGGTGATCATGCGGTGGGTGGTATCTTGGCAGCGCCTATCAATGACACATTGAAAATTGTCGACTCACAGACTATTGTCAGCACAGTTAATCGCGCGCAGTACCGGGCTGCGCAGACGCCGCAAATGTTCCGTTTCAGCCTGCTAAAGTCAGCTATTAAGGCAATGCTCGATGAGCAAAAGATTCCTACCGATGAAGCATCAGCCATTGAGTATGCTGGTTTAACGGCCATGGTAGTAGAGGGGCGGCAAGACAATATCAAAATCACTCGGCGAGAAGATTTGGCTATAGCCGAAGCGATTATGCGCAATCAGGAGGCTGAGTGATGCGTATAGGCCATGGCTATGATGTACACGCTTTTGGTGAGGGCAATAGCCTAGTCCTCGGTGGTGTCAGTATTCCCTATCATCGCGCCTTTGTGGCCCATTCTGATGGCGATGTTCTGATTCATGCCCTGATAGACAGTCTTCTTGGTGCCATGGCTCTGGGAGATATAGGGCGGCATTTTCCCGATACCGATAGCGCTTTCGCGGGCTGTAATAGCCGCGATCTTCTGGTTAATGTGGTTAACCTGATGCAGGCGCAAGGTTATCAGTTGGCCAATGCCGACATTAGTATTATTGCTGAAGCGCCGAAGATGGCGCCTTATCTTGCGGCCATGCGGCAAAATCTTGCGGCTGATTTACACTGTGATATTAATCAAATTAATATCAAAGCGACCACTACTGAAAAACTGGGCTTCGAGGGTCGTGAAGAGGGTATTGCCTGTCATGCTGTGGCATTGTTGCTAGCTGACGGAGCCTAATCTAATCAACTCAGATCAGTTTGATTTTCACCAACTGCCGCGTCTGCATGGGCGTCCGCTAGGCAGTGCCTTATTCCGCAGTTGCCCAGAAGATTTTCAAGTCGACGAACTTATCGATATTGTGCCTAGTGATGAAGGCGAGCACCTACTTGTGCATGTGCGCAAGCGGGACCAGAATACTCAGTGGGTGGCTGGTTTGTTAGCCCAGTTGGCGCAAATTAAACGCACCGATATTGGCTTCTGTGGACTTAAAGATCGTTTTGCCGTCACCACGCAATGGTATAGCCTGCATTTGCCTGGTCGCGATGTGGATCTTACCCAGTTGAGGCATGCGGACTTTGAGATACTTGCCGCTACTCGTCATGATAAAAAACTGCGCCGTGGAGTACATCGGGGTAATCGCTTCAATATTACTTTGCGAGAGGTCGACTTTACCCCGGCTACGTTGGACGATCGTTTACAGTTGATAACGCAATTGGGGGTGCCGAATTATTTTGCCGAACAGCGCTTTGGTCATCAAGGCAATAATCTCCATAAAGCTCAGTCATTGATCGACGCGGACAAATTAAAGGGTAATAAACAGGGCACGGGCATCTATCTCTCGGCCGCACGTTCTTGGTTATTTAATTTATTGGTTAAGCGACGTATTGAACTCGGCCATCTGACCCAAGATTTCGCTGGTGATCGATCAGCGGCACTATGGGGCAGGGGTCGCAGCAATGCCGGTGATTTGGTTGCACAGATTGAAGCTGATGTTTTGGACGGTTGGCAATCATGGTGTTATGCCCTCGAGCATGCAGGATTAAAGCAGGCGCGCAGAGATATTACCTTGCGCCCACAGCGGCTTGAGGCACATTGGTTAGCCGATGATCGGGTAAAGTTGCAGTTTTCACTTGAGGCTGGCTGTTATGCCACCGCGGTGCTACGTGAAATAAGCCAATTAATCCGCCCAGAATACAAGCCCCTGTGATATATTGTCGAGCAAGTCGTGGAGCGGGTCACAGCTAAATTTTGGCAGTCTTCACGGGGCTTTTTTACCTCAGTACAGGCAGATGACAGCACAGGAGTAATAGGTGAACTCGATTGAACTAGCGGGCATCGGTATGACCTCTCAGCGCACGCGGGAGCGACTTATCCAGCGCCTGATAGATCAAGGTATTACCAACCAGTCAGTGCTGGATGTTATCAGAATGACGCCGAGGCATATCTTTCTTGATGAGGCTCTGTCGCATCGAGCCTATGAGGATACCGCACTACCAATTGGCTTTTCGCAAACATTGTCTCAGCCCTATATTGTAGCTCGCATGACGGAGATTTTACTCAGCGCTGGGCCGCTAACCAAGGTCTTGGAAATTGGCACCGGCTCCGGTTATCAAACCACTATTTTATCTCAGTTAGTGGCGCAGGTGTTTACTGTTGAGCGCATCGACCCGCTGCTGCGCAAAGCCAAAGAACGTTTCCGCACCTTGGCTTTAAATAATATTACCGCAGAACTATCGGATGGTAGTTTTGGTTGGGAAAAGCATGCTCTCTATGACGGTATTATCACCACGGCGGCCCCGCAAGCAGTGCCGCAGGGGCTATTGCACCAGATGGCACCAGATGGCATCTTGGTGATTCCTGTTGGTAACGGTGTGGAGCAGGACCTGCGTGTCTTTAGACGATTAGGTGATTCCGCTGAGTTCGATGAAGAAATAGTCGAAAAAGTGAAATTTGTACCACTGTTGGGTGGCGTTTCCCGTTAAGGCGAGTTTATTGGCAATCTGCTATGAATAATTTCAGAGATCATGTTTTGCTGTTTTTAAAAGGCTTAGCCATGGGTGCTGCCGATATTGTGCCGGGGGTGTCCGGTGGCACTATTGCCTTTATTAGTGGTATCTATGTAGAGCTTATTAACAGTATTAAATCGCTTAATCTAACGGCGTTAAAGATGCTGAGGGATCAGGGTATTCGGGCAGCGTGGCACTATATTAATGGTCGATTTTTAGTGTTGTTATTGGCCGGTATACTGACCAGTATATTTTCTCTGGCGAAAGGGACGCAGTATTTACTCAATCAGTATCCGCTACCACTATGGTCATTTTTTATTGGCTTGATTATTGGTTCAGTGATTTATCTGCTAAGACAACATCCCCCTCGCCTTGTGGTGGATCAAATGCTACTGGCTGCCGGTGTGGTCATTGCCTACACATTGTCTATAGCACCAGCGATTGCGCTTGAGGGCAGTCATATAACGATGTTTTTTGCCGGGACTATTGCACTATGCGCCATGATATTACCCGGTATATCAGGCTCCTTTATTCTAGTGTTATTAGGTTTATATCCGGTTTTTATAAATGCCATTGCCAATGTTGAATTAGATATCCTCGTGGTTTTCGCCTGTGGAGGTGTTATTGGATTGATGCTGTTTAGCCGGCTGCTGTCTTGGCTGTTACAGCACTATCAAAGCATGATTATTGCAATGATGTGCGGTTTTCTCATTGGCAGTTTAAACGTTATTTGGCCGTGGAAATTGGTGACAGACTCTGTGCTTAGTCAGTCAGGTAAGACCATCGTTTTAGCATCGCAAAATTTACTCCCCGACCAGTATCTTCAGCTTGTCGGACAGGACCCATTGACCAGTGTATGTGTATTGGCCGCCATTATTGGCTTGCTTTTGGTGTTGGGTTTGGAATATGTTGGTGCTAAGTATCAACGACATCCTCAATAGGAAGGGTAATTTTGAGCTCAACTGCATTGCCGGCGCTGTTGCTTATCACTGCTTTGGTCAGCGGGTGCGCTAACTATTCAGCACCGGTAACCAGTCTGGCTCAGCCTCCTAGTATTCAAATTGTCACCCATCAGGTAGTTGCAGGGGATACTCTGTACTCCATTGCATGGCGCTATGATCTCGATTATCGATTGCTCGGCTCTGCCAATGGTTTGCGGCCACCCTACCGGCTCGAAATTGATCAGGTACTGTCTCTTGATACGTCTCAGGCCAAGCCGATTGTTAGCGTCAAAGCTGCTTCGAGATCGGCAGCCAAATCAACTAAAAAGCCAGTCGGCTCTACGATACAAGAGCCACCTTCAACAAACTCAGTAAGCTACAGCAAAGATTTGCGCTGGCAATGGCCGGTCAAAGGCGAGATAGTTGAGGACTACAATCCAAAACAATTGCGTAAAGGCTTAAGTATTAAGACGGTGAGTGGTTCAATGGTGCGTCCTGCTGCCCCGGGTATTGTGGTGTATGTTGGCGATGGCTTGCGTGGATATGGCAAACTTATCATTATTAAACACAGTGATATGCTTCTTAGTGCTTACGCCCACAATGAAAAAATCTTGGTTAAAGAGGGGCAACAGGTTAAAAATACGGAAATAATCTCAAAATTAGGGTATAAAGGAACGCTGTATTTTGAAATTCGGGAAGATGGCTATCCAGTCAACCCGAAAAAGTATGTAGAGTAAACCGACGTTAGGTTGTTATGCTGTCGGTGTGGTACAGAAGTTAAGATGTTGTATCCGAACAAGGAAGTACGGTTTAGCGCCGGGAATGGCTGCTAATGACATGGGAGAGTATCAATAAAAGGATGTGAAACGTCATGGATGAAACGTTTAAATTAGACCAGCAGGCTCAGTCCACTGGCAATCAGGAAGATATCACCGAAACAAGTCAACAGGTCATCAATGCGACTAGCCTTTATTTAAAAGAAATTGGCTATGCACCGTTGTTAACTGCTGAAGAAGAAGTTTTCTACGCGCGTAAATTGCAGAAAGGCTGTGAGTCGGCACGTTGTCGTATGATTGAGAGTAATCTGCGCTTGGTGGTTAAGATCTCACGACGCTATGTTAATCGTGGTCTCGAACTACTGGATCTGATCGAAGAGGGCAACCTTGGCTTGATTCGAGCAGTTGAAAAATTTGATCCAGAGTTGGGTTATCGTTTTTCAACTTACGCGACATGGTGGATCAGGCAGACCATTGAGCGGGCCTTAATGAATCAAACTCGCACTATTCGTTTGCCCGTGCATGTAGTGAAAGAACTCAATGTGTACCTGCGTGCATCACGTAAACTGGCGCAGAATCTTGATCATGCTCCCACGCCTGAGGATATTGCCGAAGAGGTGGGCAAACCAGTCGCTGATGTTCTCAAAGTGTTAAATTATAACGAGCGTATTTCATCGATTGATGTGCCAGTGGCGGATAAAGAACGAGCATTGGTAGAAACCATCGCTGATGACAACAGTTTTACCCCTGAGCATCAGTTGGAGGATGAGAATTTAGTGGAGGTCCTCAATGAATGGCTTGAACAATTGCCGGATAAACAGCGCGAAGTATTAGTGCGACGCTTTGGTTTGCTTAATCATGAAGAGGAAACGCTGGAGCAGGTGGGTTCCGAGATTGGTCTTACCCGAGAGCGTGTTAGACAGATACAGGTAGATGCCTTGAGACGATTGGGTGATGTGTCACGCAGGCATGGCCTTAATAGTAATGTCATCTTTGCAGATATTTAAATAGTGGTTGCATAAATGGTTGTCCAATACTAAAAAACCCCAGCTTAGGCTGGGGTTTTTTAGTAGTTTGGCGTTGGACTACTGATGGCAGGATCACTCGGCCAGATAACGCTCTCTTGATGCCATTACTTCAGCACGAGCAGCGTCTGCATCGGCCCATCCCTCTACCTTGACCCACTTGCCAGGCTCAAGGGCCTTATAGTTTTCAAAGTAATGAGCGATTTGAGCGATTAACAATTCGGGAAGGTCCGAGGCTTCTTGCACATGGTCGTAGAGCTTGGTCAGCTTGCTATGAGGTACAGCCAGTAATTTAGCATCAATGCCAGATTCATCGCTCATATTGAGAACGCCGATAACGCGGCTGCGAATAACTGCACCGGGAACCACTGGGTAGGGTGTTACAACGAGAACATCCAATGGATCGCCATCTTCCGATAATGTTTGTGGTACATAGCCATAATTGGCAGGGTAGAACATAGGCGTCGCGACAAAACGGTCAACAAACAGCGCGTCGCTGTCTTTGTCTACTTCGTATTTAATAGGATCGTGATTGGCTGGGATTTCAATAATTACATTAATATCGTTGGGAAGATCTTTACCCGCTGGTATGTCGTTGTAGCTCATGTTGATAATTCCGTTAGATTGCGTGACTGGATAAAGCCGCGGATTATAGCTAGTTGATCAAAACTTGACCAGTGTGAATGTACATAATTCAACAGCGGCGTTGGTTCCTTTTGCAACCAATAACCAGATTTAAGGTAAAACGATATCAGCAAACGCAGTTGCCGATAGTGAAATGTCTACTTGTGATTAAAAGTGGCTCGCCGGATAAGCCTGTGTTGACGGTTTGATGTTACTTTATCAATTGTTCGCAAAACACAATTTTGGTAACAGGCCACCATGAAAGAGAGTAAACTACGCGGTTCCTTGACCCGTATAAAATTGTCAAGTTATCACCATCGAATTATTAAATAAGGGTAATTTCTTTGAATAAAAATGTCCGTCTTGCATTGTGGTTTATGATTGCCATCATAGTGTGGTTTAGCAGTGGTCTTTTGAGAGAGACAATATCGGCAGATTCTAGCATTGAAACGATAAAGCCACTGACCAAAGTGCAGGTCATTAATTCTGAGCAACAGTTATTCAATCCAACAATCTCACTGCGTGCCAAGACCGAGGCCAATAGAGCAGTGAACGTGTTAGCTCAGGTATCAGGCAAAGTATCGAAGATCCTAGTCGAAGAAGGTCACTCAGTTAAAGCGGGTGAGGGGATCTGTCAGATTGATGCCGAGGATCGTCACCTTAAATTAGCTCAAGCGAAGGCATCTCTCGATAATGCGGAAATAGCTTATCGTGGGGCAATGAAGCTTAAAGCTGGAGGATTCCAGTCTGAACTGGCAATTTCCCAAGCTAAAGCCGCATTAGCAAGCGCCCGAACCCAACTAAAGCGCGCGCAATTAGAGGTCAAATATTTGCAAGTTAGAGCGCCCTTTGATGGCATAGTCGAGTCGCGTCCGCTAGAGGTAGGTGACTTCGTTACGCCGGGGACCCTCTGTGCGACTGTTATAGAATTAAACCCATTAAAGATCGAAGCAATAGTGACGGAATCAGAGGTTGGCGATCTTAAGGTGGGTGACAGTGGAGAAGCTGTGGTTGCTGGCAAGGTGGTCAAACAAGCAAGTATTTCCTACCTTGCGCGACAGGCCGACCCAATGACGCAAGGTTATCGCTTAGAGGCTGAAATGGTCAACAATGCGCAATTGCGCGCGGGGCTCTCCGTGCAGTTAGATATTAAAGCCACAGCAGTAAATGGGCATCTGGTTCCTGCTAGTACGATTTTGTTAAATGATTTGGGTCAAACTGTTATTCGAGTGCTTGATAATGAACGAGTCGTAAAGTCCTATAAAGTAACCGTTATTGGCGAATCTGCGCAGGGCATGTGGGTAGCGGGCCTGCCAGAACAAGTAGTGCTAGTGACAGTGGGGCAGAATTATATTATCGAGGGTGAGCAGGTTGAACCGAGCTTTGCCGTCAATAGCACAGTTCGATAGTCTGGATAACACCGCCTATGAAATTCCTTAGACTTATCGTCGAGCGCTCCAGAGCAACATTATCAATCATGTTGCTAATTATCGTGGCTGGTGCGGGTTCGCGGATATCCATGCCAGTAGAAATGAACCCTAATGTAACGCTCCCCGTGGTTATGATTATGGTGCGACATGACGGAATTTCTCCTGAGGACGGCACCAGGTTGCTGGTGCGCCCAATTGAAAAAGAGCTTAAAACTCTTGATGGTTTGAAGGAGATGAGGGCAACGGCTAGAGAGAGTTCTGTGGTGATAACAGCCGAGTTTGAGGTGGCCGATAAAATTAAGCAGATCGTTGCTGAGGTTCGTGAGGCAGTCAATCGTGCAAAAGCAGAGTTTCCTCAAGATACCAAAGAACCTGTGGTTAATGAACTGAGTCCAACGCCAGAGCCGACCATCGTTATTACTTTCTCTGGCAATAAAGTGACTGAACGGGAGTTATTTAACGCAGCGAAATTTTATCAGCGCAAGCTAGAGATACTTCCAGATGTGCTTACCGCCGATGTGTCTGGGCTTAGAGAAGAGGTTGTTGATATTGTTGTTGATCCTGAGCGATTAGAGCAATACGGCTTGCGTGTTGATGAACTGATGCGTGCGGTGACAGTGAATAATCTGCTGATTCCTGCCGGTGATATGGATGCCGCTCAGGGACGATTTGCGATTAAGGTGCCCGCGCTGATCGAAACAGTGGACGACATCAGAGCGCTACCAGTGCGCAATAACGCACAGGGCGCAATCACACTAGGTGATGTAGCCTCAGTGAGGCGCACATTTAAAGATATTTCCGGCTTTAGCTTTATCAATGGTGAGAGGAGCCTCGCTATCGAAGTGCGGAAACGGCTCAACGCTAATCTGATTGATACGGTTACGGCGACCCGCGCGACAGTTGATAAATTTAGAGATAATTTTTCCAGCGATATGGATATCGACTACGTATTTGATTCCTCGGTAATGACCAGACAAATGGTCGATGAGCTTCAGGGCAATATCGTTACTGCCATGTGCTTAGTATTGATCTTGGTGGTAGCCACGTTGGGTATTAAGTCTGGGTTGCTTGTTGGCTTTGGTATTCCTTTCTGTCTGTTGGGTGCGCTGATTATTATCAATGTCTTGGGTCAAAGCTTTAACTTTATGGTCATGTTTGGCCTGTTGTTGTCGCTGGGAATGTTGATAGATGGCGCTATTGTTGTTGTCGAGTTCGCCAACACACAGGCAGCAGCGGGCTTATCCACCCGCGAAGCCTATATTGCCGCTGTTCAGCGTATGGCGATTCCGGTTATCGCCTCTACCGGAACCACGTTGGCTGCATTTCTACCCATGTTGTTTTGGCCGGGGGTGTCTGGAGACTTTATGTCTTACTTGCCAATAACAGTGTTCGCCGTATTAGCATGGTCTCTGCTTTACGCGCTTATTTTTGCGCCTACATTGGGTATTGTACTTGCACGTCGTCGCGGTAAACGAAAAAAACTGCCTGAGGATCATCAATCCGAGGAATCCGCGAAAACTCTGTTTCAACCGTTACTGGATTTTTATTTAAAACTACTCCGACCAGTGATTAAAGCACCCGTGGCTGCTGCAATGATAGCCATTGGTCTGGTCGTCAGTATCTTTTTTCTTTATGGAAAATTTGGCGGAGGACAAGAATTTTTTGCCGAGATTGAAAATCAGTATGGTATGGCGGAGGTCCGCGCGCAGGGTAACCTGTCTATTCAAGAGCAGCTTGATATTACGCTAAAGGTACAAGATATTATTGCTTCAGTTGCGGGCGTAAACAAGTTGTACGGCTATTCCGCTGGCAGTGGCATGATGGTGTTTGGTTCAGATGAAAGTCGTGACAAAATCAGCACTTTTTTGATCGAACTCTATCCTAGGGCTGAGCGTAAACGAGGCAGCGGTGAAATATTTAGCGAAATCCGCGAAAAGACCAATTCATTACCTGGTATCTATGTCAGTGCGGCTGAAATAGAATCGGGCCCACCAACCGGTAAGGATATCCAAATACAGATTTCATCCTCAGATCGTCGGGCGATGCACAGAGAGACTGCGCGTATTAAGCAGTGGATTGCGGACAATATTGCGGGGGTGAGAGACCTGCAGGATACGCTGCCATTAGCGGGCATCCAATGGGAGATTGAAGTAGATCGTGCCCGAGCAGCCATGTTGGGTGTCAATGTGGCTGAGGTGGGTAATATGGTGCAGATGGTCACCGGTGGTGTAATGATTGGCGAATTCCGCCCAGATAATGCAGATGACGAAGTTGAAATCAGACTGCGCTTCCCCGAAAAAGACAGGCAGTTATCGAGCATCGACTCATTGCGGGTCAATACCCCCAATGGACCTGTTCCCATCGGCAGTTTCAGTCAACGGGTTGCCAAGCCTAGAGTGGATGCGATTCAGCGTTTTGATATGGCCGAAACGGTATTTATTTTGGCTAACTCTGAGGATAGTTATCTGCCAGATGATCAAACCACGTTAATTGCTAACTGGTTAGCGCAGACGCCGGTCGATCCCGCGGTCAATATCGTTTTTCGTGGGGCCAACGAAGAGCAGGCAATGGCTGCGGATTTTTTGACCACCGCTTTTTCGCTTGCCATGTCAGTGATGCTAATTATGTTGGTAATGCAATTTAATAGTTACTATCAGGCGGCACTCATACTATTTTCTGTAGTGATGTCTACTGCCGGTGTGCTGTTGGGTTTACTTATTTCTCAAGCGGTGTTCAGCACCATATTAACCGGTGTCGGTATTGTCGCTCTGGCTGGTATTGTGGTGAACAATAATATTGTACTGATAGATACTTATAACCACTTACGCCGCAATGATAGTGGTCTTTCGGCGGCAGACGCGGTCTACAAGGCTGCTCAGTCGCGCTTTAGACCGGTGATGCTGACTACCATTACCACTATTGTTGGTCTGTTACCTTTGGCCAATGGCTTGAGTATTGACCTAGTTAACCGCAGTTATACTGTTGGTGGTATGGTGGCGTCTTGGTGGCAACCCCTTGCCAGCGCTATTGTTGATGGTCTAGTGGTGTCAACGTTGTTAACTCTGCTACTTACTCCAGCGATGTTGCTGTTACCTGGAATATTAGCCAAGTATTTGGGTTTTAAAGTAGTTGAAAGTCAGTTTGAACATGATGGATCTGACTGATTGAGCCGTCAGGAGTTCTGTGGATATTGGTGTAGAAAGTTCAGTAGATAGTACAGTAGATAGTACAGATGTAGGCAAATCGACAAGAAAAATAATCCACTGCGACTGTGATTGCTTTTATGCTGCAGTAGAGATGCGAGATGACCCCTCGTTAGTCAATCTACCGATCGCTATTGGCGGCAAGTCAGACCGTCGAGGGGTTGTAGCAACCTGTAACTACAAGGCAAGACATTTCGGTGTACGCTCAGCAATGCCTACTGGGCAAGCGTTAAAGCTTTGCCCAGACTTGGTTGTTATTCCAGGTACCATGGCCAAGTACCGTGAGGCCGCTCTGCAAATTCGACAAATATTTTATCGCTATACTGACAAGGTAGAACCCTTATCACTCGATGAAGCTTATCTGGATGTTACTGATTGCACTGAATGTCAGGGTAGTGCGACGTTGATCGCCAAGCAGATCCGTGCGCAGATAGCGACGGAGGTGGGTGTTACCGCTTCCGCTGGCGTAGCGCCAAATAAATTCCTTGCCAAAGTCGCCAGTGATCTCAATAAGCCGGATGGTCAGTTTGTGATTACCCCAGAAGAGGTCGACGATTTTGTGCAGAAGCTTGAAGTCAAGCGTATCTTTGGCGTGGGTAAGGTCACCAATGAAAAATTACGGCGTATGGGCATTATTACCTGCGGAGACCTTCAACAGCGGGACTTAATCGAACTGGTGGATAAGTTCGGTGTTTTTGGTAAACGGTTACATGATTTAAGTTATGGCCGTGACGAGCGGCCAGTCAATGGCAATAGTCGGCGTAAATCTCTTAGTGTTGAGCATACCTATTCTGATGATTTGCCTGATCAAATCGCATGTCTTGCCAAATTGCCGGATTTGTTGATTGAGTTACGTAGCCGGCTGCGTCGAGTGGATAGTGATTATTTGGTGACCAAACAATTTATCAAAATGAAATTTAATGACTTTACTACCACTACGGTGGAGCGACAGATGGTATCTGGTCTGCCGGTAGAGAGCTTTGAAGCGCTTTGCCAACAGGCCTGGCTTCGAGGTAATCGACCGGTCCGTTTGATGGGTATAGGCGTACGATTTATAGATACCAGTGAGCAGGGCAAGGCAAGACAATTGGAATTGTTTCCCTGATTGGCTTATGGCGATATTTGAATAGACATTTGACTTTGCTAGACTGGTTAGCTGGATTAAATTTAGGTAGATTACGTTGATCAAATCATCTAAACAATCGATGCGTCGAGAGCTTCGTCGAAAGACTGAGGAGTTTTTATCTCAGGGTGGCGAAATTAAACGGCACAGGGCGGGTGAAACGGGTGAGCCTGCCGATAAACCAAGATCCAGGGTTGTTTTTGTTTCTGGCGAGCCTCGCCAAACGCGCACTTATGTTAATGATGTGGTGTCAGCATTGGATAGCCGGAAAAAGAATAAGGCCCCAGAATCCAGTGGCAAAACCCTCAAACGACCAGTAAAAAGAATTATCTACGATGACTTCGGTGAACCGCTTCGCGAAGTATGGGTAGAGGACTAGCCGATATCTTCACCGCGTGCCTGTTTGTCGGCATGATAGCTTGAGCGTACCAAGGGCCCGCAAGCCGCCTGAGTAAACCCGATACTCTCGGCGTAGGCGGTATATTCGGCAAATTCGTCAGGGTGGACAAAACGTTCCACCGGTAAATGGTTGACTGAGGGTTGCAGATATTGGCCAACGGTTAACATATCAACATCATGTTCACGCAGGTCATCAAGCGTCCGCAATAACTCATCTTTGCTTTCACCCAGACCCACCATAAGCCCCGATTTTGTCGGTACATGAGGGTTGAGTGCCTTATATTCCTTCAGTAGCTTGAGTGACCATTGATAATTAGCGCCGGGGCGAGCTTCTCGATAAAGGCGCGGTATGGTCTCCATATTATGATTAAATACATCAGGTGGTGTAGCTGTCAGAATATCTAATGCAGGGGCCATGCGACCACGAAAGTCTGGCACCAGCACTTCAACTTTTAAATTGGGCGATAATAAACGTGCCTCACGGATACAGTCAGCGAAGTGCTGTGCACCGCCATCGCGGAGATCATCGCGGTCAACCGAGGTGATAACCACATATTTTAGAGCCATTTCTTGAATGGCTTTAGCCAAATTTTGTGGTTCCTCGCTATCCAGTGGATTGGGCTTGCCATGGCCGACATCGCAGAATGGGCAGCGTCTGGTGCAGATTTCACCCATGATCATAAAGGTGGCGGTGCCGTGACTAAAGCACTCATGCAAGTTGGGGCAAGCGGCTTCTTCGCAGACGGTAGCCATTTTGTGGTTACGTAAAATATCTTTGATTTGTTGAACTTTGGGCGAGGCGGATAAACGGATACGCATCCACTCTGGTTTGCGCTGAATACTGTCAGTCGGGATCACCTTAACCGGTATACGTTCTACCTTGTCAGCACTGCGCAGTTTTTCCCCCTGCTGCAGTCGGCGGGTACGTTTTGGTGGTGAGACAGACTCAGTCATAGGTGTTCCTGTAAGCTAGTTTTAAACAGCGGTACTGCTACCAATCTGAACCTCATTATAACCGAGTCCAGCCCTGAGGTAGTCAATTAACTTGTCACTTATAGCTTGGATGTTGGGCGGCTGGTCGACAAGATCTGAAAGCTGCGTCATTGCTACCCCGAGTCCGCAGGGGTTAATCTGTTGCCATGGCGCCATATCCATAGCGATATTAAAATTGAGCCCATGATAGCTGCAGCCTTTGCGGATCCTAAGACCTAGTGAGGCTATCTTCTCACCGCTAGCGATATATACACCAGGGGCATCTTTACGGGGACTGGCAGAGATTTTCCAGTCCTGCAAGGTATTGACCAAAGCTTGCTCGATCAGACTTACTAAATCACGTACGCCAAGTTTCAGCCGTTTTAAATCGACCAGTATATAGGCGGTAATTTGCCCCGGGCCATGGTAGGTCACATGGCCACCTCGGTCACTTTTAACCACGGGAATATCACCGGGGGTAAGAATATATTCCTCTTTGCCTGCTTGTCCCTGAGTGAATACTGGTAGATGTTCAAGTAGCCAGATTTCATCCGCCGTCGAGCTGGTGCGTCGCTCATTAAACGCTTTCATCGCCTCAAAACACTGACTATATTCTTGAAGCCCAAGATGGCGCACAACCAATGACCTGTGTAAATCCACATTGGACATAACTACAGCACCATTTTGACTCGACGACTGGTCTTTAAGTCAGCAAAAATAGCCTCTAGCTGTGGCTTGCCGGTGGCAGTGATAACCAATGTGATCGATTGCCATTTACCTTTACTGCTATCGCGCACGGTTATCTTTCTGTGATCAAATCCTGGCGCATGACGCTCCATCACCTGTAATACGTGTTGATGTAACTCAGCATGGGCTTCACCCATCACCTTGATTGGGTAATCACAGGGAAATTCAATTTGTGGTGCTTGTTGCTCGGTCACTGTTATTGGCTCACGACATTAAGTTAGTGAAAAACAAGATAATCCAGTCAAATAGTCTTGAGAGACTGCCTGATTGTGCGACATCCTGAGCAGCCACCAAGGGCACATCAATATAGATTTCATCGTTAAGGCTAACCTGCAGTCGACCCAACTCCTGTCCGCGGTAAACAGGAGCATAGATTTGCTCATCAACTAAGATATTGGCAGATAGGCTCTTCTTTGATCCTCGGGGGAATGTAAGAGTGATATCGTCGTCAACAGTTAAGTTAAGGAAGTCCTGTTGACCGTACCAAATTTTAGTATTTTCTTTGATAACGTCATCTTTCTTGTAGATGGTTTCAGTATTGAAATTACGAAAGCCATAGGACAATAATTTCTGTGACTCTCTGGCTCTAGAGGCATCATTGCTAGCGCCTAACACTACAGAAATAAGGCGCATACCTCGACGTTTAGCCGAGGTTACAAGACAGTAACCAGCGGCACTGGTGTAACCGGTCTTCAGCCCATCGACACTGGTGTCGCGCCACAGCAAGCGATTGCGATTGGGTTGATTAATATTGTTATGTTCGAAATACTTTTTCGAATAGATACTGTAATACTTTGGATGATCCTGAATAATTGATCGAGCAATCACCGATAGATCTCGTGCAGTGGTGAGCATACCCTCGGCAGGGAGGCCAGTGGCATTCATATAGGTGGTATTGGTCATGCCAAGTAACTGTGCCTGACGATTCATGCCGTCGGCAAACGCGCTCTCACTACCACTAACATGCTCTGCTAAGGCGATAGCGGCATCATTACCCGACTGGATAATCACGCCGTGCATTAGATCCAGCACTGAGACGTTGGTGCGAGGACTTAAAAACATCGTTGAGCCATCGGTTTTAGCGCCACCAAGCCGCCAAGCATTGTCGCTGATAAGTACTTTTGATTGCTCATCAATGCGTCCTGCCTCAATTTCATTGGAGACGATATAAGTGGTCATCATCTTGGCCAGGCTAGCTGGGGGTAATTGTGTGTCGGCATGTTGCTCAGCCACTACATAGCCGGTCTCGGCATCCACTAATATCCAAGCCTTAGCGGCAAGCTGTGGCGGTGCGGGGAACAATTTTTGCGCCTGAGTAGTGGCAGCGAGGGCGAGGCACCACATTAAAATGGTTGCGGCTAGAGTCCATTTTTTGTTCATATTTTTTCCGAAGCATCAGGGTTTATTTGCCGGCTAGTTTAACACTACCTCGCCGCTTATGCTTGTCCTGCCTTTATTGTTGAATAGATTATGATTGATCTATGGACTAACAATAAATGCCGATATATTTGCGGATTGCTTGAGTATGCGTTTTATCATTAGCAATTCCATTTTATCGGTAACAGGACCAACCCATACTTTGAATAGATTGTCTTTCTGTTGCACAAGAATAGGTTTAGTGGTGTGAGTTCTGACCTGCTTTTGTAACACCCGTGCGGCATCGGCATTATCAAATGCTCCAACTTGCAAGTAGCTACCTTGATTCAATATCGGTAGTGAACTTGCGTTATCAGTTGTAGCGGAGATTTGCGGTTTCGCCTCTGAGGATTTTTGATTGTTTTTGCCAGATGGATCGATCGCTTCGATTAGTACCTTGGCCGTGCCTTGATCGGCAAAGCCCAGTTTCAATGCGGCGACATAGGATAGATCAATAAGGCGCGGGCCGTGAAAAGGACCGCGATCGTTGACACGCACGATAATGGTGCGGTTATTCTCTATATTGGTTACGCGGACATAGGTAGGAATTGGCAGTGACTTATGTGCTGCAGTCATGGCATACATATTATAAATTTCGCCATTGGATGTTCTGCGACCATGAAATTTGCGCCCGTACCAAGAGGCAATGCCGGTCTCGCGGTAGTTCTCGCTGCTTGGTAGCACGAAGTAGGTTTTACCAAACACTTGATAAGGGCTTTTGTTGCCGGCCTTGGTGATCGGTTCCACTTTGGGCACTGGATCTGGGATTGCTGTGGTATCAACTCTCTCGCCAGCGCTGTCTTTTTGCTCAATTAAACTCGGTGTATAGCCACAGCTCGCCAACTGTAAACCAGCCAGCAACATAAGGCACAGTTTATAGGGACTGACGCTAACAGTTATTTGCTGAGGCACAGCGACGACTTCGGATGATTTCACTAAGCTGATAGACAGCCATTGCGTATTTAGTGCGCGGATTATAGCGGCCTATGACATAAAAGTTGTGTAGTCCCAACCAGTATTCATCAGCGTATTTAGCCTTGAAGCGCATTGGAAATGCTTTGGCTTCGGGATCGAATTTTTCGACCGGCTGATAGCCCATGGTTGTAAGTTCACTGATCGTTGTCGTGGGGCGCTTCATTTTGTTCAGTGCGCTCTCATCAATACTGCCACTGATATGGGCTCTGGTAGCTACAGGTTGATTAGTTTTCCAGCCATGGCGAGTAAAGTAGTTGGCGACACTGCCAATAGCATCCGTCGGGTTGGTCCAGATATCAGCGAAACCATCGCCATCAAAGTCTACGGCATAGTTGCGGTAGCTATTAGGCATAAACTGGCCCCAGCCCATGGCGCCGGCGTAGGAGCCTTTGAGGCTGACTGGATCCTGTTGCTGTTCACGAGCGAGTAAAAATAAATGTTCCAACTGCACGGTAAAGAATTTTTTTCGTGACTCGCGTTTTTCGGTATAGGTGTAGTAATCAAATGCGAGCGTAGTCAGCGCGTCGATTACTTTATAGCTACCAGTATTGCGGCCATAATTTGTTTCAACACCAATAATACTGACAATTATTGCCGGATCGACACCAAATTCTGCCTCTGCTCGTTGAAGCGTTTGCTGATTTTCAGCCCAGAATTGTAGGCCGCGCTCAATGCGCAAATCGGAGATAAAATGCGTGCGGTACTGATACCAGGGTTTAACTTTCTCTGCTGGCCGACTCATGGCCTTGACAATGGATTTCTGATGCTCAGCTGAGGATAACCAAGCTAAAATTTGCTGGCGATCAAAGCCATGCTTGTCGACCATGGAGGCAACAAAGGCGGCAGCTTCTGGGTGCTCAGAATAATCAGCTTGGGGCAGTGCAGACAACAGGCTCAAACAGAGTGCGACAACATACTTAATGGTTTTATTCAAAGATCAATCCTAATCCGTTTGGGCTCGGTGCTAATGGCCATAAGGATACCAAATCCAAGGAACAGAGTCACAATCGCTGTGCCCCCATAACTAATTAATGGCAGTGGTACACCAACTACGGGCAGTATCCCTGACACCATACTCATGTTCACAAAAACATAGATAAAGAAAGTCAGGCTTAAGCTACCCGCTATAAGGCGGCCAAATTGCGACTGTGAATTGAGTGCAATCACCATACAGCGGCCAATCAATAACAGATAGGCAGTGCAGAGAGTTAACACGCCAATCAGACCAAACTCTTCGGCTAGCACGGCAATAATAAAATCAGTATGACTTTCGGGCAGAAAGTTTAGCTGAGATTGAGTGCCCATCGTCCAGCCTTTGCCATTTAATCCCCCAGAGCCGATAGCTGTAGTTGACTGAATAATATTCCAGCCAGCGCCGAGTTTATCATCCTCCGGTGATAGTAGCGTCAGTACCCGCTGTTTTTGATAGTCGCGCATAACAAAGAACCACAGACTTGGGATAGCCGCCAAGGCCAGTAAAAAGGCACCGAGTAAGTAGCGCTTGCGCAGGCCGGCCAAAAATAGAACAAAGAAACCTGCGGCAAAAATAAGAATAGATGTACCCAGATCGGGTTGTTCAACAATTAAAAACACGGGTAGAGCAATCAGTAGCAGGGTGACGGCAATATGGCTAAAGGAGGGCGGAATAGGGCGCTTGCCCAGATAAGCCGATATCATCAGCGGGACAGCGACCTTCATTAATTCTGACGGTTGAAATCTAGTGAAGCCAAGATCCAGCCAGCGTTGCGCACCTTTTGCCCCGACCCCAAAAAACAGCACCATAACGAGAGATAGTAGCCCGATAACATAAAATATAACTGCATAGCGCTCCCAGAAACGCACGGGAAGCTGAGCAACTAAAATCATAGCAACAAAGCCAGTGAGCATAAACAATGCCTGACGTTTGACATAGAAAGCACTTTGACCACTGGCGCTGTAGAGCACTATTAACCCTCCCAAGCAAAGCAGGACCAGGGTCAGTAGCAGGGGGATATCAATATGCATGGATCGACCGCGACGGCGGTCTCCCCCCGGGCTTTGGATGCGCCGAACAAAATCATTGGTATACATCTAACCACCACTCACTAATTGCCGTGTTTTGCTATTGGATTTCATATACTCGTCGATTACTAATCGTGCGATTGGTGCGGCAGCAGAACTGCCATGCTCACCATTTTCTACAATAAGACCGACAGCGATCTGTGGATCATCAGCTGGAGCAAAGGCGATAAATAGCGCGTGGTCCCATTGCCTCTTGTCGATTTTAGAGCTGTCGTATTCTTCTTCAGCGCTGATACTAATCACTTGCGCGGTGCCAGTTTTACCTGCAATTTCATAATCCAAGCCATTGCTTATCCCTCGCGCTGTGCCACGAGGTGAATGGACTACATCGCGCATAGCACGGTGGACATAGTCCCAATATTCGTTTTTGATCTCCATTGGGGGGGCTAGCTCAATCGGTGCTGTGGGCACATCATTAATGGCTTTTACCAGTTGCGGCTGTAGCATTTTTCCTCGGGACGCAATACGTGCCGACATTACTGCTAATTGCAGTGGAGTAGCAAGCATAAAGCCCTGGCCAATACTGACATTGATGGTGTCACCATTGAACCAAGCTTCCTGGCGGGCGCCTTGCTTCCATTCCCTCGACGGCATAATCCCTGGACGCTCACTGGGCATATCGATGCCGGTCTTTAAGCCGAGGCTGAAGACTTTACTGTAACTGGACAATAGATCGATACCGGTTTTAACACTCATTTTGTAGAAGAAAACATCGCAGGATTCGATGATTGCCTTGGCTAAATCAACACCTGAACCATGGCCGCCTCGTTTAGAGTTGTGATCTCTCCAAGGTCGTTCAATTCCCTCCATAAAAAAGTATCCAGGATCTTCGATGCTGTAGTCGAGATCGATGGTCTCACTGTGTAAGCCGATTAAACCAAATAAAGGCTTGATTGTTGATCCAGGTGGGTACTGGCCACGAATGGCTCGGTCGAATAATGGCTGATCTGGTGAGTTCAGAAGTTGGTTGTAGTCTTTTTGGCTAATACCAGAGACAAATAAATTAGGGTCATAGCTAGGTGCGCTGACCATACTCAATATACCACCGGTTTTGATATCGATAGCAACCAATGCGCCGCGCTCGTCCTCAAAGGCTTGGTGAGCTACCTGCTGTAGTTTGCTATCCAAATGCATAGTGAGCTTGGTGCCGGGTTTGGGACTTACGTTTTCCAGAATGCGCATCACCCGACCTCGAGCATTGGTCTCGACATGCTCAGTGCCAACAGTGCCCAAT
>CBFHVP010000009.1:0-7093 GCA_965659315.1 uncultured Porticoccaceae bacterium
CTTGCAGTTGTTGCAAATGCTCTTCTAGCTGAGGACCTTTGCGCTGCGCCACACCGATAGCCAAGACATCGATTACGGCGAGATGAGCTATACGCGAGGACAAGGGGGTATATATTTGAATATCTTCTTTGGCATCCACCTCAATAGCGATACTTGCATTGCGCGCAATAGGCGAGCCACTGGGTGCTAATGCAATGACAACAGCGCCAGCCTTTTTAACCAGCTCCATTGAATCGAGTAACGCCTGTGTACGTCCTGATTGTGAGATTGCCATAACTACATCACCCGTATGCAACGATGTCGCGGACATATTTTGCAGGTGAGGATCTGAGTAAGCCGCTGAGGTAATTTGCAGACGGAAAAACTTATGCTGGGCATCAAAGGCCACGGCGGCGGATGCGCCAAACCCATAGAACTCGACCCTTTTGGCATCACAGATGGCAGCTACCGCGGCTTCCAAGCGCTCCATAACCAGACTTTCACGCACTTTAAGTAGGGTATCCACGGTTGAGTCAAAGACCTTATGAGTGTATTCACGGGTAGAGTCGGTGTCGGTCACCGCAATCTGCCCATAGCTGGGACTAGAGGCAAGTTGCTGGGCTAGAGCGAGTTTAAAATCTTGGAACCCCTGGCAACCGACGGCCCGGCAAAATCGTACTACCGTAGGCTCACTAACATTGGCCTCTTGGGCAAGATCGACAATACGCATGCGAATAACTTGTAGTAGGTTATTTAACACATAGTCGGCCACTTTGCGCTCTGACTTGCGCAGGTCGCTCAGCGTATCGCTAATGGTTTGAGTTAGTTCAGCGGGCTTCATAAAAAATCCAAAAATAGGTCGTGTAAAAAATTTACAAGAAAAGCGGTATAAATGCTAGTTTTGTAGTAAAAAATAGATGGTTATTGTGGTTATAACCATTATTAAGCGCATAAAGCCTTTACCGTGGCAGAAAAACCTAAACAAATATTTATCAGTCACCGTATTTCTATGGCTGAGTTGCTAGAATAGGAACCTATGGACGTTACCCCAATACTTAATAATCTCAATGCGGCCCAAGAAGAGGCCGTGACCAGTGATAAGAAGCATTTATTGGTTCTGGCTGGCGCGGGCAGTGGTAAAACCCGCGTACTGGTGCACCGTATCGCATGGAAAATACAGGTTGATGCTGTTTCACCCTACAGCATATTGGCGGTTACCTTTACTAATAAAGCATCGCGCGAGATGCGTGAGCGTATCGATGAGCTATTGGGTATGTCTCTGCGCGGTATGTGGGTAGGCACTTTCCATGGTTTAGCTCACCGCTTGCTCAAGGCCCACTGGCGTGATGTTAATCTGCCCGAGAACTTTCAGATACTCGACTCCGATGATCAGTTAAGGCTGGTTAAACGAGTAATGCGGGCTATGGATTTAGATGAACAACGATGGCCGCCCAAGCAGGCCCAATGGTGGATCAATGGGCAGAAAGATGAAGGGTTGCGCTCAGCGCACATTCAAGAGAGTGGCGACCCCTATCTGGTTACCATGCTGCGTATTTATCGGGAGTATGAGGCGACTTGTGAACAACTGGGTGTGATTGATTTTGCTGAGCTGTTACTGCGAGCACTGGAGTTGTGGAAAAATAAACCCGAGGTTTTGGATCATTACCAACAACGCTTTCAGCATATTCTGGTCGATGAGTTTCAAGATACCAATGCGGTGCAATATGCTTGGTTGCGGATTTTGGCTGGGACAACAAGTGCAGTCACTGCTGTGGGTGATGATGATCAATCGATTTATGGTTGGCGCGGGGCCAAGGTTGAGAATATTCTCAGTTACGAGCGCGACTTTGCCGATACACATACAGTTAAGTTGGAACAGAATTATCGCTCCACCTCCAATATTTTGAATGCTGCTAATGCGGTTATTTCAAAGAATGCTGAACGGCTGGGCAAAAGCCTGTGGACGGATGCCGGTGAGGGAGAAGCCATTGCGCTCTATGCCGCCTTTAATGAGCATGATGAAGCGCGCTATATTGCCGATCGGTTGCAAAGTTGGGTGAATGAGGGGCACCGGCGCGAAGATTCGGCAGTGCTCTACCGCTCTAATGCCCAGTCCCGTGTGTTGGAAGCCGCACTTTTACAGGCTGATATTCCCTATCGTATCTATGGCGGTCAGCGCTTTTATGAGCGTCTTGAAATAAAAAATGCCCTCTCCTATTTGCGAATAATGCTCAACTGTCATGATGATATCGCTTTTGAGAGAGTGGTCAATGTGCCTCCTCGGGGTATTGGCGATCGCACAGTGGAATGTATCCGTGATCTGGCTCGGGAGCAGACTACTTCCTTATGGACGGCAGCCACTGCCCTTGTTAGAGAGAAACGCCTGACCGCGCGAGCAACCAATGCGGTATCGGTTTTTCTTGAGTTAATCAATGAGATGAGCGGCCAGCTCGATGAATTACCTTTGCAGGAGCAGGCTGAAAATGCCATTCAGCACAGTGGTTTGGTTGATATGCATCGCCGCGAGAAAGGTGAGCGAGGTCAAGCCCGAGTAGAAAACTTGGAGGAATTAGTCAACGCTTGCCGCAACTTTGAGGCTGAGGATAATGACCAGCCAATTTTGCCGCAGTTTCTCGATCAAGTAGCTTTGGATGCGGGTGACCGTCAGGCTGACGAGGACCAAGATGCGGTGCAATTAATGACATTACACAGTGCTAAAGGGCTAGAATTTCCCTTGGTGTTTTTGGCTGGTATGGAGGAAAATTTATTTCCTCATAAGATGTCAATTGATGAGCCTGGGCGGCTTGAGGAAGAGCGACGTTTGGCCTACGTGGGTATCACCCGCGCGATGCAAAAGCTCTACTTAACCTTTGCTGAGACCCGTTCAATTTATGGTAGCGAATCATTTAACTCCGTGTCACGCTTTGTGCGGGATATTCCCTCAGAGGTTATCGAAGAGGTGCGGTTGCAAAATAATATTGCCCGTCCGACGAGCTATGCGGCAGGTTCACTGCAGACTGATCAGGGTGAGGCTACAGGGTTCAGTCTGGGTCAGCAGATTATGCACAATGTCTATGGTGAGGGAGTGATTTTAAATTTCGAGGGCAATGGGCCGCGCGCACGTGTCCATGTCAGCTTTGAAGAAGTGGGCACAAAAATATTAATATTGGCCTCGGCAAATTTGAGCGCGATATAAAAATTAAAAGTAATTATTAAGTAAGGGGTAAAACATGCGTATTGGCGTTATCTTAGTTGTGTTTCTGCTACTGCTGGGCTGCGGTCAACAACCCGCAGAGATATCCGCGGGCATGGTAGAAAAGCAAAAAACCTATAACTGGAAACTGGTGACTACCTGGCCAAAAAACTATCCGGGTTTAGGCACTGCGCCTGAAAATTTTGCCAAAAAAGTCGCGGCGATGAGTGGCGGCCGCTTAAATATAAAGGTATTCGGTGCGGGGCAACTGGTACCTGCATTTGAGGTATTTGATGCGGTTAGTCAGGGCACTGCACAAATGGGTCATGGCGCCTCCTATTATTGGACAGGTAAATCTAAGGCCACAGGGTTTTTCACCTCAGTTCCCTTTGGTTTAAACGCCCAAGAGATGAACGGCTGGCTACACTATGGTGGTGGCCTTGAGTTATGGCGTGAGCTCTATGAGCCGTTTAATTTAATTCCTTTTGCTGGCGGTAGCACGGGAGTGCAAATGGCCGGCTGGTTTAATCGGGAAATTAATTCAATGGCGGATATTAAAGGGTTGCGTATGCGTATCCCCGGCCTTGGTGGTGATGTGATTTCGCGTGCCGGTGGTGTGCCAGTGACTATGCCCGGTGGCGAGCTGTATACGTCAATGCAAACTGGTGTGATTGATGCTACAGAATGGGTCGGTCCATACAATGATCTGGCTTTTGGGTTCCATCAAGTGGCCAAATATTACTATTATCCGGGTTGGCATGAGCCGGGCCCTATTTTGGAATTAATTGTTAACAAGGATGCTTATGCCGATTTACCCGCCGATCTGCAGGCCATCGTTGACAGCGCAGCCCGCGCGGTCAATCAAGATATGCTGGATGAATACACTGCAAGAAATAATACTGCATTGGTATAGCTAGTAGAGACGCACGGTGTAGAGGTTCTTCAATTACCGGATGAAGTGATCGCAGAGTTGCGAAGATTGTCAGCAGAAGTGCTAGAAGAGTTAGCTGCAGATTCTGAGATATCCAAACGTATCGCACAGTCAGTTGAGGCATTTAAGCAACAAGCCATGACTTATCACGGTATATCCGAGGAAGCCTATTACAACGCCCGCAAAAAATAGCGCTCAGTCGACAGATTAACTGAAAAAAGGCCGACACTGATCGGCCTTTTTTTATATCTATAAAATGTAAATAATGCTGTACTCTGATGGAAATTTAAAATCTAATTGCCGCCTTTATACAGCATCAATTCGAGGGAGGTTAAGACATGAGTGCAGAGCCGGTAGATAAAATTATCATTGGCAGTGAAGAATGGTGTGCGATCTCTCAGTTGGGTATCCCCGCGGTTAAAGCGCGTGTCGATTCTGGTGCCAAAACGTCTGTACTTCACGCATTTAATATCCACGCTTTTAAGCGAGGCCCTGTGGCGTGGGTATCATTTGATGTCCACCCGCTGCAGAATAATCGTAAAGTATCTCTGCGCTGTGAGGCTCCTATTCTTGACAGGCGCATGGTGAAAAACACCAGTGGTGCTAGTGAAAAGCGCTATGTGATTAAAGTGCCGATGCGGCTTGGTGAGCAGATCTGGGATATTGAATTGACTCTAAGTAACCGCGATAGCATGGGCTACCGCATGCTATTGGGCCGTGAGGCCATGACCGGTCGGGTATTGGTGGATCCGTCTGCTAGTATGAACTTGGGGCGTATTGGTGATTTAGAATTGCGTGAAATGTACGGCATCACACCAAGTGCCAAAACGGGACTTAAAATTGGACTGCTAGCCAGTAATCCAGATTTGTACAGTAATCAGCGCATTATGGAAGCGGGTGAAGAGCGCGGTCATCAGATGGTGTTTTACAATATCAAAGACTGTTATATGAAGCTCGATGATGAAATGCCGGAAGTACATTATCGTGGCGGTCATATTGTTAATGACCTCGATGCGGTGATTCCTCGCATTCGGCCCAGTGCGACATTTTATGGTTGTGCGCTGACTCGGCAGTTTGAAAGCATGGGCGTCTATGCCCAAAACAGTTCCATGGCAATTAGTCAGTCAAGAGATAAATTATTTTCGCTACAGCTTCTAATTAAGAGTGGTTTGGATATTCCGCTCACCGGTTTCGCTAATTCACCGATTGATACTAATGAATTGATCGATATGGTTGGCGGTGCTCCGTTAATTGTAAAGCTACTTGAAGGGAGTCAGGGTCGCGGCGTGGTATTGGCGGAAACCAAGAAGGCTGCACAAAGTGTTATTAATGCATTTAAGGCAGTCAAGGCAAATTTGTTGGTGCAAGAGTTTGTAAAGGAAGCGGGCGGTAAGGATTTACGCTTGTTTGTAATCAATGGCAAAGTAAAAGCGGCTATTGAACGATCAGCGGCACCGGGGGAATTTCGCGCCAATATCCACCAAGGAGGTACTGCATCAGTAGTGCGGGCGTCGACGGAAGAGCGACGCCTAGCGGTCAAAGCAGCCAAAGCGATGGGACTGGCTGTTGCCGGTGTTGATATAATCCGCTCGAAAACGGGACCATTACTTTTAGAAGTAAACTCTTCTCCGGGCCTTGAGGGGATCGAGTCGGCGACAGAAAAAGATGTTGCCGGCATGATGATTGAGGCGATTGAGCAACAGCTTAAGTGGCGTGCAGAACGTTAGTTCTTCCAAAACGTGGGTGTAAACAATACTAGCAGGGTAAAAATCTCTAAGCGTCCCAATAACATACCCCAGCACAGCACCCACTTAGCAAAACTACCAAGGTCGGCATAGTTAGTTGCTACAGCACCCAACCCGGGCCCCAGATTGTTGAGTGATGCGGCGGTGGCAGACCAAGCGGTGACATAATCTAATCCCGATGCCAGTAGTAGCAGTACCATTAAGTAAAAGATTGCCAGATACACACCAACGAACGCCCAAATGGCATCGACTACCCGATCGGGAATTCTGCGGTTGCGGATCTTAATTGGCAGCAATGCATTGGGATGTACCAGACGATATATTTCTCTTATACCCTGCTGAGCCAGTATGAGCATGCGACCAATTTTTATACCACCACCGGTGGAGCCAGCACAGGCGCCAAAGAAAGATAGAAACAGCAAAAAGAAAGGTAAGAAGGTTGGCCAGCTACTGAACTCGGCGGTAGCAAAGCCCGTGGTGGTCATAATCGATACAAGCTGAAATATTCCTTGGCTAATGCTTTCCTCTTGATCATAAGTGCCACTGTAATAGAGGTAGGAACAGGTTATTAGCATGCCGACTAGTAATAAATAAATATACATGCGGGCCTCTGGATCAGCCCAGTAGTATGACAATTTGCGGTTGTGCCATACATGGTAATGCAGTGCGAAGTTAAGGCCGGATACAATCATAAAGAAGGTACAAATAGCCATTATGGTATCGCTATTAAAAAAGCCAATGCTGTCATCATGGGTCGAAAAACCACCGATCGCCACAGTGGAGAAGCTATGGCTTATGGCATCAAATCCAGTCATGCCAGCGGCCCAGTAGGCCAGCGCGCAAACAACAGTCAGGCTAAGATAAATTTTAAACAGCACGTTAGCTGTTTCAGTAATACGCGGGGTCAGTTTGGAGTCTTTCATTGGCCCGGGCGTTTCAGCGCGATAGATTTGCATGCCGCCGACACCGAGCATGGGTAAAATCGCGACAGCGATCACCACAATACCAATACCACCGAGCCATTGCAGTTGCTGGCGATAATAGAGTATGGATTTAGGCAGATGGTCTAACCCTGATATGACCGTAGCACCCGTGGTAGTGAGTCCGGATATAGACTCGAATAAAGCATCCATAAAACTAAGGTTTGGTGCCTCGGATAGCATTAGCGGCAATGCCCCAAAAGTACTTAGAACTAGCCAGAAAAATACCGTGACAATAAAGCCATCTCTGGTGCGCAGTTCGCCA
>CBFHVP010000009.1:7192-34864 GCA_965659315.1 uncultured Porticoccaceae bacterium
ATCATCAGCAGAACACCAAGCACTCTAGCGGTAATGGCAAAATGCATAATTTCTATATCCTAGAAAAAACTGAATCCCACAGCGAATAACTTTTCTACTGCTTTGGTATTTTCTTTGTCAACGACAAACACAATGACATGGTCTTCGGCCTGAATAACAATATCATGATGAGCAATAATTACTTCTCCATCGCGCACCAGAGCTGCCAGTGTAGCACCCGGTGGCGATTTAATATCGCCGATCGCGCGGCCTACCACTTTTGAGCTTTTCTCATCACCATGAACAATAATCTCAAGCGCCTCAGCAGCACCCCGCCGCAGTGAGTGCACACTTACAGTATCGGCCCTGCGAACATGGGCCAGCAATGAACTGGTGGTCGCCTGTTGCGGAGAGATAGCAATATCAATTTCGCCCCCCTGCATAAGGTCTGCGTAGACGGGATTATTGATTAATGTCATAACCTTCTTAGCACCCAATCGTTTGGCCAGCAATGACGCCATTATGTTGACTTCATCATCATTCGTCAGTGCCAAAAAGACATCGGTCTTATCAATATTCTCATCCAGTAACAGTTCTTGATCGGTGGCTGAGCCATTGAGAACCACCGCCCTATTCAGTTTTTCAGAGAGATAAGCCGCACGGTCTGGTGAGTACTCAATAATCTTAATATTGTATTGGTCTTCCAACGCTTGGGTAAGGCGGAAACCAATATTGCCACCACCAGCAATAACCAGACGATGGTAGGGCTTTTCTAAACGCCGCAGTTCGCTCATGACTTTGCGAATGTTCTTTTTAGCGGCGATAAAGAACACTTCATCGCCGTCCTCAATAACTGTGTCGCCAACCGGAAACAGGGCACGATCTTTACGGTAAATAGCCGCTACTCTGGCATCCGCTTTAGGCATATGTTCTTTTAGGGTACGCAATTCTTGCCCGACCAATGGACTATCCTTTACCGCGCGCAACCCAACTAATTGAATAATGCCATCAGCAAAGTCCAGCACTTGCAGCGCGCCGGGTTGCTCCACTAGCTTGCGAATATAATCAGTCACCACCTGCTCAGGCGTAATCATGACATCAACAGGCATGTGCTTATCGTTAAACAACAGATTTTTATATTTTGGATTGGTGTAATTAGGTGCGCGAACTCGAGCGATTTTTGTTGGCGTGTGAAAGAGAGAATAGGCGACCTGACAGGCAATAATATTTATCTCGTCACTACTGGTGACGGCGACCAGCATATCGGCATCTTCAATGCCGGCCCTAACTAACACATCAGGGTAGCAACCGGTACCAACTACGGTACGGATATCAAGGCGATCCTGCAGTGCTCGAAGGGCGCTGTCATTAATGTCGATAACAGTGATATCGTTGTATTCTCGGGCTAGATTCTCCGCCAATGTAGCACCGACTTGCCCTGCACCGACTATTACTATTTTCATGGTAGTTCCGAGTTGTTATCAGCCTTTTTTTGTAGCCGCGCATAATAAAAGCCATCGCAGCCGTTGATTGTGGGTAATAATTGCCGCCCAAAATCGGTTTTTATGCCCCAGTCTGCGTCAATTGTAAGCACGCTGGCATCGGCATGATTGAGCAAAAATTGTTCGATCACCTGATCATTCTCGTCTGGCAGAATTGAACAGGTTGCGTACAACAAAATGCCTTTATCAGCCAGTGTTTGCCACAAGCTTTCTAACAAACGTTGCTGAATAGCACTTAGCTTAACAATATCCGCAGGTTTGCGCAGTATTTTGATATCCGGATGGCGGCGAATAACGCCGGTCGCGGAACAGGGAGCATCGAGTAATATGCGATTAAAAAGACTGCCATCCCACCATGTCTCGGTTTTAGCTGCATCAGCGGCTTTTAATGTGGCCGTTAAATTGAGCCGCTCGAGGTTTTCCTCTACCCTTTTTAAACGTCTTGGTTCGAGATCAATGGCCAGTACCGAGCCAAGGTCTGATTGGCTTTCCAAGATATGACAGGTCTTGCCTCCCGGCGCACAACAGGCATCCAAAACAGATTGTTTCGGCTGAAGATCAAGCAATGAAGCCGCGAGTTGTGCTGCTTCATCTTGCACGCTCACTGCACCCTGACTAAATTGCGGCAATTCTTGCACATCTCTCGGATTGGCCAGCATGATACCTTGCTGGCTATAGTCGGTGGTGCTAGCTTCTATGCCCGCTTGAGTTAGCAGGTCCAAGTACTCGGTGCGACTGTTGTGCAGGGTGTTAACCCGCAACACCATAGGCGCGCGGGCATTATTAGCAGCCACAATATTAGTTTGATCTTGCGGCCAGCTATCAGCAATTTTATTTAATAGCCATTTGGGGTGGGCGTTAGTAAAAACAGCATTGTCATTCTGCGCCGCCATAAGCGTGGGCTGTTGCCGTTGAAAGTTGCGCAGCACGGCATTGACTAGACCCTTGGCCCATTGGCGATTGAGCTTTTGGCTAGCCGCAACCGTTTCATTGATAATGGCATGTTCAGCAATCCGCATATGCATGAGCTGATAGAGTCCGCAGGCGAGTAAGCCCTGAATTTCGAGATCTTTTTGACGCAGAGGTTTTTGCACCAGTTGTTTCAGCAACAGCGCAATCTGGGGATACCAGCGCAGGCTACCAAAGCACAGTTGTTTCAGCAGGGCACGATCTTTGTCGTCGACCTTATCAGCATAATTTGGCAGTAGCACAGAAAGTGATTGCCCGCGCAGCACTCCGGCAATAACCTCGGCGGCGGCAGCGCGAACATTCATGGCTTAAACACCCAGCTGTTTGCCGACAGCCAACAAGTCCACCCGCGACTTTAAGATTTCGGCGACCGCCAAGCGAGATTTGCCGGCCAGTTGGATTTCTGTCAGCAACAAGCTACCTTGACCGCAACAGATAAGGAGCCCTTGATTATCGGCGCGAACAATTTGTCCGGGTTGTCCGGCCTGATCACTACTTTCTACTGTGCTACACCAAATTTTTATTCTTTGTCCCTCCAGGCTGGTAAAAGCACAGGGGAAAGGGTTGAAGGCACGTATACGCCGGTCAATTACCATGGCGGCTTCAGACCAATCAATCTGAGCCTCGGGTTTATCAATTTTACTGGCATAGCTACTGAGGTTATCGTCTTGCGCCATAGCCTGCGCCGAACCTGTCTCGAGTTGTTCAATGGCTTGCAGTAGCGCGGGCCCGCCAAGATTAGCTAAGCGCTCATAGATCACGCCGCTGGTATCCTGATCACCAATGGCACAGCGAGTTATCGACAGCATCGGTCCGGTGTCTAATCCAGCGTCCATTTGCATAATAGTAATACCTGTTTCGCTATCACCGGCCTCTATCGCTCGTTGAATAGGCGCGGCACCGCGCCATTTGGGTAATATTGAGCCGTGCACATTAATGCAGCCCAAGCGAGGTGAATCAAGGACTTGCTGGGGTAACATTAGCCCATAGGCCACCACTACCATCAAATCAGCATCGAGTTTGGCCAGCGCTGTTTGTTGTTCTGTATGTCGCAGTGATTGTGGTTGATAGATCGCTAGGCCGTGTTCCTCGGCAAGCCGCTTCACGGGACTGGCCTGTATTTTTTTGCCTCGGCCCGCAGGGCGATCGGGTTGCGTGTAAACAGCAACAATCTGATGACGGCCGTCATCAATTAGAGTTCCTAAGTGTCTTGCAGCGAATTCTGGTGTCCCGGCGAAGACGATTTTCAATGGGTGATTATCCTATGCACGCTGCTTTTTAAGCTTTTTACGAATGCGATCGCGTTTAAGCGGGGACAGGTAGTCAACAAATAACTTGCCTTCCAGATGGTCTATCTCATGTTGAATACATACTGCGAGTAATCCCTTGGCCTCTTCTTCAAATGCATTGCCTTGCCGATCTAGCGCGCGAATCATGACATGGGCAGGCCGGTCGACGGCTTCATAGAAGCCCGGCACCGACAGGCACCCCTCTTCATAGGGCGTGGTATCTGGCTCAAGGATCTCAATTTCTGGGTTGATATACACTCTGGGTTCATCGCGCTGCTCTGAGATATCCATAACGATAATACGCTTTTGTACATCCACCTGTGAGGCGGCGAGGCCAATGCCCTGCGCATCCCGCATGGTCTCAAACATATCGTCGACTAGTTGCACAATCTGTTCGTCGACGACAGTCACCGGCGCCGCTTTGATACGGAGTCGAGGATGAGGATATTCAAGAATGTTTAGTCTAGCCATAGCGAATGTGATGAAATTTTAAAAAATGAGTTTTAAGCACTGCTACTCTTACATTACTTTGTAAAAAATCGATCGGACTGATGCTCAATCTAACCGCGATTATACACTAACCGAGTACAGAGAAAGGACTCTCTATCATGATAATACACTTTATTATATGTATCTTCTTACCTGTCATATCACTGAGTTGATATGACGGGTTGCAACCCTTTAGTAACTATAAATGCCTACATAAGTCGAGATTGGTGGTCAGTGACGGATGTTCTGCTTAGTCAGTGCCAATGGGAGGGTATACCTTAGTGAGCGACCCCCTAGAAAGCCATTATTGTTTAGTCGCCCAACAACTGCCGGCGTTTACTCCAATGCTTCAGGCCAAGCTTATTGAGCATTTGCATAGCTATAAGCGTTTATTTACCGCGACAGATTTTCAGCTGAGTGATGATTTGCATAGTCTCGTTATGGATCTGCGCAAGCAATATCAGCGTGGCGCTTGGCAGCAGCGAGTCGAGCAAATCTCGACCGCGGTTGCGCATTGCGCGGGAACTATTCTGTGTATTTCAACCACAGATTATCCTCCGCAACTTAAGCATATTCCCAGTCCGCCACCATTGCTCTATGTTCGCGGCAATACTAATGTCCTCCACTTGCCTCAGATTGCAATGGTAGGAAGCCGGCGCATGTCGAGGGATGGTGAAACCAACGCCTTACAGTGGGGGGAATATTTAGCCAATGCCGGGTTTACCATCACAAGCGGGCTGGCGGTGGGTGTTGACGGCGCCGCCCACCGCGGTGCGCTTCGGGCAACCGCATCTAGCAGAGGGACGGCCGTGGCGGTGATGGCCACGGGAATAGAGCAAATTTACCCACGACGACATTGTAAGCTTGCTGACCAGATTCTGGCTGTCGGTGGTGCACTAGTTACAGAATTCGAGCCCGGCACCTCACCACTGCCAGCACGATTCCCACAGCGCAATCGAATTATCAGCGGTCTTAGTTTGGGTGTGCTGGTCGTTGAAGCCGCTATGAAAAGCGGCTCTTTGATCACTGCACGTTTGGCTTTGGAACAGGATCGCGAGGTGTTTGCTATTCCTGGCTCTATTCACAATCCCCAAGCGCAAGGATGTCACCTGTTGATTAAACAGGGCGCTCAATTGGTAGAACGCGCGGATGAGTTAGTTGCTGAATTGGTTGGTCCCCTGGCTGGCCTAGCGCAATTGTTACCGCAGCTATCATCTCAATTGCCGGCAGACTTGAGTGCTGAGGAAACCGCTATTATTGAATCTCTGGGGTTCGATGCGGTGGATATCAATAGTCTTAATAGCCCGTACAGCGTGGAAAAAACCGCACAATTATTGGTTAGACTTGAACTTAAAGGTGTGGTTGCCAACGATGCTGGATTCTATCGTCGACTGATGTAATTGAAATTTTCCGACGGGGGCACTTATCCACAGTTGCACCGCACTTAAAGTTCCGGTAGATTGCGCGATCCTTATACATGGTGACTAAAAAATGAACAAACCTTTTGTGGCGATTTTAATGGGTTCCGATTCTGATTTACCCGTTATGGAAGCCAGTTTTGACATCCTCAAGAAATTCGATATCCCTTTTGAAGTCAAGGTTACTTCTGCACATCGTACTCCTGAAGCAACGCATAATTACGTAACCGATGCGGATGCCCGAGGATGTGCTGCATTTATCTGTGCGGCAGGTATGGCCGCCCACTTGGCTGGTGCTGTTTCTGCGACGACATTGAAGCCGGTTATTGGTGTTCCCATCAACGGCTCTCTCGATGGCTTGGATGCCTTGCTATCGACAGTGCAAATGCCTGGCGGTATTCCAGTGGCCACTGTCGCTATCGGTAAAGCGGGCGCCAAAAATGCAGCTTACCTCGCAGCCCAAATTATTGGTGTCGCTGATGCAGAAATGCACAGCAAGCTGGTTGCGGAGCGTGCTGCCAATGCGCAGGCTATTTTGGCCAAAGATGCGGCGCTGCAGGAAAAGCTGAAGAACAGCTAAACACTGCCGTGATCAATTGGAGTAGCCACGCCAGAATAAGCCGTGCAGCAGCTACGCTGCAGGCTTCTGGGGTGGTTGCTTACCCAACAGAAGCGGTTTGGGGTTTGGGTTGTGACCCCTTCTCCGAAATTGCCGTCAGAAAAATTCTAAGCCTCAAAGGTCGCTCAGTAGACAAGGGCTTGATCTTGATAGCAGATCATTGCGATCGTTTTGCGGCCTTTTTGCAAGGTCTTGACCCAGATCATCTTCAGCGTTTTAGTGCGGTTTACGACAAACCTACGACATGGTTAGTGCCCGATAATGGTGTGGCGCCATCATGGATTATCGGTCAGCATGCTACTCTGGCATTGCGGGTGGTTAGGCACCCCGTTGCGGCGGCGCTGTGTCAAGCATTTGGTGGACCTTTGGTGTCGACGTCGGCAAATCCGCAAGGTTTGCCCGCGGCGAGAACTGCACTCAAGGTGAAAAGTTATTTTGCTCAGCAGATTGATTTTCAAACGCCGGGTATTGTCGGGCACGCTCGCAACAGTAGCGAGATTAAACATTTATTAACTGGCGAGGTTATTCGTGCAGGATAAAGTGCAACAGGTCGATAAAAATCTGGTTAAGAATTATCTGCTTGCATTGCAGGATAGCATTTGTACTGCGTTGCAGTCAGAGGATGGTTCTGACTGGCAAGAGGATAATTGGACTCGGCCGGAGGGTGGTGGCGGTCGTAGTCGGGTACTCGTCGATGGCCCTGTGATAGAAAAAGGGGGTGTTAACTTTTCTCATGTTTTTGGTGAGCAAATGCCCGCTTCGGCCACCCAGAGCCGGCCGGAGCTGGCGGGGCGCAGTTTTGAGGCGATGGGTGTTTCGCTGGTGATCCATCCGCACAACCCCTATGTGCCGACCTCTCACGCTAATGTGCGTTTTTTTATAGCAGAAAAAGAGGGTGCAGAACCTGTCTGGTGGTTTGGTGGTGGTTATGACTTAACCCCCTATTACGGTAACGAGGATGATTGCCGCCATTGGCATAAAACGGCTAAACAAGCCTGCGACCCTTTTTCAGAGGCGCTTTATCCTAGGCTTAAACAATGGTGTGATGATTACTTCTATCTCAAGCACAGAGACGAGCCTCGCGGTGTCGGAGGACTGTTTTTTGACGACTTTAATGACCTAGGATTTGAACAGAGCTTCGCTTTTATGCGCAGTGTTGGCGACAGTTATCTCAATGCCTATTTGCCCATTGTTCAGCAGCGTCGCGATCTAGATTAT
Source organism: uncultured Porticoccaceae bacterium (assembly GCA_965659315.1). Taxonomy (GTDB): domain Bacteria; phylum Pseudomonadota; class Gammaproteobacteria; order Pseudomonadales; family Porticoccaceae; genus HTCC2207. The sequence continues at coordinate 14,676 of CBFHVP010000009.1, forward strand.
GGCGAACAGGAGCGCAATTTTCAGCTCTATCGTCGCGGTCGTTATGTCGAGTTTAATTTGGTGTGGGACCGCGGGACGTTGTTTGGTCTGCAAACTGGCGGTCGCACTGAGTCAATTCTTATGTCACTACCGCCGCTAGTGCGCTGGGAGTATGATTGGAGCCCTGAGTCTGGCACTGCGGAAGCTGAGCTTTACGAAAAGTACCTAATTCATCGCGACTGGGTTTAATCATGACCGATAAATATGCCGTTTTCGGCAACCCGATAAAACATAGCAAGTCTCCTGAGATCCATCGTGCTTTTGCAGTGCAAACGCTACAGGCTATGGAATATAACCGTCAGTTAATTGAATTAAGTGATTTTGCCACTGCAGCAGATCGATTTTTTCAGGCTGGAGGACGCGGCTTAAATATTACCGTGCCTTTCAAGCAGGAGGCTTATAGCTATGGATCTCGGATAACCCCCAGAGCCCGCCGTGCTGGCGCAGTTAACACTTTGGCAATGCAAGCGGATGGAACGGTGTTGGGCGATACTACCGACGGTGTCGGCCTAGTAACGGATATAAAAGATAATTTGGGCTGGCAAATCAAGGCTAAACGTATTCTTATTTTAGGTGCTGGCGGTGCCGTGCGGGGTGTGCTGGAGCCCCTACTAGCGGAGCAACCACAGCATATTGTCATTGCCAATCGCACAATTGATAAAGCGCTACAGTTGAGCAAAGGTTTTGCTGAGTTGGGTTATATTTTGGGCTGTGGTCTCGATATGCTCGAGGGTCAGGAATTTGATCTTATTATTAACGGCACTAGCGCTAGCTTACAGGGTGATCTGCCACCACTGCCCGATAGCCTAGTGGCCCCAAATACCGACAGTAGCAAAACCGCCTGTTACGATATGATGTACGGTGCCGAACCAACCGTCTTTATGAGTTGGGCGCGTCAACGCGGGGCGTTGGCTGCAGATGGTTTAGGCATGTTAGTGGAGCAAGCGGCCGAGTCTTTTTCTTTGTGGCGAGGTATCCGGCCAGATACTCGACAGGTAATTGACGCGCTGCGCCTGAAATTGGCTGCCGATAGTTAGGTACTTTGTTGTTCGGCTAAATATTGATCCTTGAGCTTGACGTAGTTGGCCGGAGAATAAGTGAAAAAGGTTTTTTCGCTTTCTGATAGCGCGCGCAATTGTTTGCAGGGATTGCCAACATAAACAAATCCGCTTTCTAAGGTTTTGCCTGGCGGCACCATACAGCCAGCACCGACAATGACTTCGTCTTGAATAATAGCGCCGTCATTGACGATGGCGCCATTGCCAATAAGAATGCGATTGCCGACGGTGCAGCCATGCAGGACGGCGCGGTGACCAATCACTACATCATCACCAATAGATAATGGCCAGCCATCTGGGTTGAAGTCGGATGCATGGGTGATATGCAGGACAGCATTGTCCTGCACATTGGATCTAGCCCCTATTTTAATCGAGTGCATATCGCCGCGAATAACCGCGCCCGGCCATACCGAGGCATCATCGCCAAGACAGACATCGCCTATTACCGTTGCTGCAGGATCTATGTAAACTCGGCTACCTAATTGAGGGGAAATGCCGCGATGGGAACGAATTGACTGATCCATAATGAGTAATGTCCGATATAATAAAGCCTCTATTGTGGTGAACTATGCATGGCATTGACAACTAAAAAACAATTTATCGCGGGTGTTACCTGCCCCAAATGCGCTCAAATGGACAAAATCCAAGCGTATGTTGAAGATGGGGTTAATTACAGAGAATGTGTCAGCTGTGGCTTTAAAGATCAGATGAGACTGACATCTGCGCCCCGTGAAATCCAAACACGGGTTAATACTACTGAGGAAGAGATTGCCAGTCAGACTCAGACTGTCAGACTTATGGACCCAAAAGACTAAAAACGGCCGCCAGAATCTAGCCTGAGGCGGACTTGCCGGTGTTGAAAACCAAGTGAATATGACATGTCTCCGCTAGGCAGGAGTAGCTTGGCATTACTTCTTTACCTAGGCTGCTGAAATAAAGGTCTAGCTTTCTTCGCAGCGCAGAATCCGTTTCCATCGCGCAAGCTAGCCTGTCGCTGAGACCCTGGATAGCGGCATCGAGTTGATTGGCCAAGGGCTCGCCAATAATATGATGAACAATTACATTCGATTTGGTTAGATCGACGGAGATTACAGGGCGTCTATAGTGGGCATGGACAGCGTCATTTAATTCTTCAACCAATCTGCAGGCGAGATAAGCTTGGTACATCTGTGACTCAAGCCCTTGTTGGCGCGACACTATCGTCACAGGGATGTCCACAAATTGTTGTGCCATAGCAACTTGTTTTGCCATTTCGCCGTTAATGCCGATGCTGTTAGTCACATTATTCAGAGTTGCCACGATATCCACTGCGAGACCGACATAGCGCTCAATAAATAAGGCCAGACCTGCCGCAGCATCTGGACCATTTTGGCCCTGCACCATGATTGCGCGATGTAAGTGGTTGAACCGTTGCCCCAAAAAGCGGGACAGGAATTCATTGGCTTGATGAGACAATGGCAAACAACTTTCCTCCGTATGATCGCATTGCAAGGATTGTTTGGTATCGAGAACAGCCTGTTGAGAAGACAGTCATATGTAAGAACCGCCGACTCCAGACTCTCTTTGAAACTAACAGTTTTTCTTAGCCTTGTCATAAATATTGCTTGTGCCGCCAGAGATTGTTTATATTGGCAAATAAATCGACTCTATAGTCAAATTTGATCTCATTGCGGCTAGAGAAACGTACTCACTTTTGCTACACTCGCGGCGCATTTTAAAGCGCTCATTCAGATTGTTAGAGCGTCCATACAGAGGAAGAGCTTTAATTCCTAATTTACCACGGAGAAACAAGCGATGTTGAAAAGAGCGCAAGCACTTTTCTTGGGTTTGCTGAGTCCAGTTATTGCATTAGTAATGGCAGGCAGTGTTAGCGCGGAGAGCGCAATGCGGCAGCTCAATATGCCTCAGGGAGTGACCGAAGTTAGTCAAGCAGCCTACGATATTCATATGATTATGATGTGGATTTGTACGGTGATTGGTATAGCCGTTTTTGGCTTTATGTTTTATGTAATGTATGCCCACCGCAAATCTCGCGGCGCAGTGGCGGCAAATTTCCATGAAAACCATGTTGTTGAGTTGATCTGGACCATTGTTCCAGCACTGATTTTGATTGTTATGGCGATTCCAGCAACCTCTGCCCTGCTGAAAGTGTATGACACTGAAAATGCCGATATTGACATCAAGGTAACGGGTTATCAATGGAAATGGCAGTACGAATATATTGGTGAAGGCGTAAAGTACATGAGTGAGCTACGCACTTCTCAAGATGAAATTTACGGTCGAGCACCGAAGGGCGAGCATTACCTGCGTGAGGTAACAGAGCCGCTGGTTATTCCTGTTGGCAAGAAAGTACGTTTCCTGATCACCGGTAACGACGTTATTCACAGCTGGTGGGTGCCTGACTTTGGCGTTAAGCGCGACGCAGTGCCGGGCTTGTTTACTGCCGCTTGGGCAAAAACGGATAAGCCAGGTGTCTACGTCGGTGAATGCACGGAGCTATGTGGTTTAGGTCATGCGTTTATGCCGGTTGTGGTAGAAGTGAAAGAAGAGGCTGAATACAACGCATGGTTAGCGGGCAAGAAAGAAGAAGCCGCTGTTTACGCGTCAACTATTGGTAAAGAGTGGACATTTGATGAGTTAATGGTGCGCGGTGAGGAAGTCTACAGCCGTTCTTGTGCCGCCTGTCACCAGGCTGACGGTAACGGCATTGCAGGAGTATTCCCGGCGCTGAAGGATAGCCCGATTGCCTTGGGCTCCAAAGAAGGTCATATCGGCGTGCTTATCGACGGCGTGGCTGGCACCTCAATGCAGTCCTTTGCTGACCAACTCTCTGAAGTTGATATTGCCGCGGTTGTTCATTACGAGCGCAATGCATGGGGCAACGATGTTGGCGACGTAACTCAGCCAATTGATGTTCTTAACTACAAACAAGGCCAATAGGGGAGTATTTGATATGGCACATGGTCCCGCAACACTCGCTGACGGCTGGTTAAAATATATTAGTCGTTGGGTTTTCACTACCAACCATAAAGATATTGGTACGCTGTACCTGTGGTTCAGTTTCGCCATGTTTATTATGGGCGGTGCATTTGCGATGATTATCCGCGCGGAACTCTTTCAACCAGGCATGCAGCTGATCAAGCCGGAGTTCTTTAACCAAATGACCACCATGCATGGTTTGGTCATGGTATTTGGTGCGATTATGCCAGCCTTTGTTGGCTTGGCTAACTGGATGATTCCAATGATGATTGGTGCGCCGGATATGGCGTTGCCGCGTATGAACAATCTGAGTTTCTGGATTCTTCCATTCGCTTTCGCGATTCTGACTTCCACGCTGTTTATGGAAGGCGGTGGTCCTAACTTCGGTTGGACTTTCTATGCACCACTCTCAACTACCTATGCGCCGGATACTGTGAATTACTTTATCTTTGGTGTGCATATTATGGGTGCGTCTTCCATTATGGGCTCGATTAATATTATTGCGACCGTGATGAATATGCGTGCGCCGGGTATGACGTATATGAAGATGCCCCTGTTCGTATGGACTTGGGTGATTACCGCGTTCTTGCTGGTAGCAGTTATGCCTGTGTTGGCGGGTGCAGTAACAATGATGTTAATGGATATTAATTTCGGCACTAGCTTCTTTGACGCTGCTGGTGGCGGTGACCCTGTTCTATTCCAGCATGTGTTCTGGTTCTTTGGTCATCCCGAGGTATACATCATTATCTTGCCGGCCTTTGGCGTGGTGTCACAAATTATCCCAACATTTAGCCGTAAGCCACTGTTTGGTTATTCATCAATGGTTTATGCCACGGCAGCGATTGCCTTTTTATCGTTTGTTGTTTGGGCTCACCACATGTTTACCGTTGGTATGCCAATCGCCGGCGAGCTGTACTTTATGTACGCCACCATGCTGATTGCCGTACCCACAGGGGTGAAGGTGTTTAACTGGATCACCACCATGTACCGTGGTTCTTTGACCTTTGAAACGCCGATGTTATTCAGTATCGCCTTTGTGATTCTGTTTACCTTTGGTGGCTTCACAGGGATGATGCTGTCAATTGCCGCGGCGGATATGCAGTACCATGATACCTACTTCGTGGTCGCACATTTCCATTACGTTATGGTCGCGGGTGCGGTATTTAGTGGCACTGCTGCGGTGTACTACTGGCTGCCAAAATGGTGCGGTAAAATGTATGACGAAACCATGGGTAAGGTGCAGTTTTGGATTGCCTTTATCGGTTTCAACATCGCCTTTATGCCGCAGCATTTCTTAGGCTTGGCTGGTATGCCGCGCCGTTATGCTGATTATGGACTGCAATTTGCGGACTGGAATATGGTCTCAAGTATTGGTGCCTTTATGTATGGCGGTGCTCAGATTCTGTTCTTGTATAACGTTATTCGTACCATCGGTTGGGGTAAGCCTACCGATGATGCGAAGGTTTGGGAAGGTGCAGAAGGATTGGAGTGGACATTACCCACACCGGCTCCCTATCACACGTTCTCCACACCGCCGGAAGTTAAGTAAGAGGACTGATAAACATGGCAGCAAAGGTTACTAACCACCGGCTATTGGCGAAATTATGCGCTTTAGCAGTTGCCATGTTTATGTTTGCTATTTTTGTGCTGCCGCCACTCTATGATCTATTTTGTGAGATCACTGGGATTGGCGGCAGAACAGATGGCGCTTATCAAGCCGTTGCGGTCGAGGTAGACACCTCGAGAGAGATTGAAGTGCAATTTGTTGCGACCAATAACGCGACCATGCCTTGGGATTTTTATCCTATCGAGGAGCGCGTCATTGTTCACCCCGGTGAATCTCGCGAAGTTGTTTTCTACGCACACAATCGCACAGGGCAAGATATGTTGGGGCAAGCGATTCCCAATGTGCTGCCCAATAATGCCGCAGATTATTTCCACAAAACGGAATGCTTCTGCTTTAACAACCAACCGCTGGCAGCAGGTGAAAATGCCGAGCTCGGGTTGGTGTTTATTATTGATCCAGATTTGCCGGCCAGTGTTAATACAGTAACCCTGTCCTACACTATGTTTGATATAACAGATCGCACCGCGGTGCAGGTCTCGCAAGTACAGTAAACGGAGAGTAACAATGTCAACAGAAAGTACTTATTACGTACCCGACCAAAGCAAATTGCCGATATTTGCAGCAACCGGTATGGGTGTAATGGCCTACGGAGCGGCCTCATGGGTTTTAGAGGGTGGTTCATCCACTGTCTTCCTAATCGGCTCGCTAATTATGGCAGCTGTGTTGTACAAGTGGTGGAGTATCGTCATTGATGAAAATATGCGTGGTCTTGCCAGTCCTCAGCTCAAGCAGTCCTATGTGTTAGGTATGCTGTGGTTTATTTTCTCCGAAGTGATGTTCTTTGCTTGTTTCTTCGGTGCTCTGTTCTATGTTCGCGTATTGGTGAATTCTTGGATCGGCGGTGAAGCCGCTATTGGTTGGTTCGATGACACGCCAACAGACGCCTCGGCAGCTAATGCGCAATTGCTCTACCCTGGCTATGAGGCTACCTGGCCGCCTATGGTGACACCGGATCAGGCGGTCAATGGTGATGCGGCTCAGTTTAAAGGGCCAGATGAAGCAATGAATAATCCTGGACTACTCAACTGGTTATCATGGTTGCCCTTCTGGAATACCGTTGTTCTATTGACCTCTAGTGTTACCGTCCATATTGCTCACGGGGCGTTGAAAGACAACAACCGTAAAAAGTTTAATTTATGGTTAGGTATCACCGTAGCTCTGGGTATATTCTTCCTATTTCTGCAAGCAGAAGAATATATTCATGCCTATCAAGAACTGGGGCTTACCCTAGAGTCGGGCATCTACGGGACGACATTTTTTATGTTGACTGGCTTCCATGGTATGCACGTAACAATGGGTACCATCATGCTATTGATACAGTGGTTGCGTGGTCTTAAAGGACACTTTACGCATGATGATCAGTTTGGTTTTGAAGCTGCCTCTTGGTATTGGCACTTTGTTGACGTGGTGTGGGTAGGCCTGTTTATCTTTGTCTACATACTCACGTAGCGAGCACCGTAGCTTACTATGCGGCCAGGTATCCCCTGGCCGTTTTTATCTGTGCTTAAAATTAAGATTTTGGTGGCGCTTTGCTAGGGTAGTTGATGGCGGCGTCTGGGTGAAGCTGGCGGTCCCAAGGTGCCTTGCTACTGAGCTGGCCCGTATGGATTCCATAGGCTATCGTTCCCAACAACAGCGCGGCCAATGTCACCCGAGTGCCGAGAGCGAAAAGAAGCCGGCGTTTATTATTGCCGAGATCTTTGACCAAAAAATTGAGTCCAGTAAACAGACTGACTAATACAGCGATAAATAGGATTACTATAAAAATCTTTAACAGCATGGCAATAATTACTCTTGCTAAACAATGAGATTTAAACACAGATGACGATCGAGCCACAATTGTCTACGCAGCAATTCCAATGGCAGCCCAATAAAGGACTGTTACTGCTAAGCCTGTGCCTATTGCCTTTGTTACTTGCGTTGGGATTTTGGCAATTAGATCGCGCTGAGGAAAAACAACGTATTCTCAATCATTACAACGCCAATCAGCAAGCGGCACCAGCGGTGCTTGCAGACATCAACAATGATGAAGATCTCCAGTACCGTAGCGCATGGCTTCAAGGGCAACTGGATGCAAGCCGGCGCCTGATTCTTGATAACCGAGTTAGAAATGGTCGACCTGGATATGAAATTCTTGAACCTATGACCATTACTGGCTTGGATCAGAAAGTGTTAGTCAACCGTGGCTGGGTCCTCGCTTCATCGGATCGAGCGGTGTTGCCGGAGGTTGAAGTGATACAAGACCAAGTGCAACTGCGTGGGGTGTTCTACCAAACGTTGGGCGGTTATCGACTTGATGATGGCATTGGGCGGGTAGCGGACTGGCCGGTTAGGGTGGGTTGGGTATCAGCGGTTCGCGCTAAGACGTTATTTGGTGAAGACTTCTTCCCCTATCAGTTACGTCTCGATCAAGACAGCCCAGCGGCCCTTGAAACCGGTTGGGCCACAGTATCCGTGCAACCGGCAAAGCACACTGGCTACGCCGTACAGTGGTTTGTGATGGCACTTGTATTGCTAGTGATGACCGTTATTGCTAACTCTAATGCGGTGGAATGGTTTAATCAGCGCCGATCCAAATGAGGCAGCGTCTTACACAGGATATAACTATGACAGAACAGAGCAAAATCACCAGGCAACAGCGCCATTTCCAATATCAAATTTGGCTTATGCTGATCATTGTTTTTGGCGTGATAGCGGCAGGTTTTTTGATGGTCCCCAAGACCGAAGAAGAGCGATTGGCCATGATGGCACGTATGGGAACCACCAATCAGGGTGAGCTAGTCAGTCCTAGCGTTGATATGAGCAGTTTTTTTGAGGCCCTTCCTCAGAGCGAAACCCCAAAGTGGAAAGTGGTTGTCGCTGGTGGTCGAGGATGTGACCAAGGCTGTGACGATGTGCTTATTAATAGCCGCCAGATTCATATGCTGTTAGGCAAATACAGTGGTCGTCTCGAGCGTATTTATCTTCCCAACATTGCTGACGTGCAGCTTATTGATACCGAGGAGCTACAGGCGGTTCATCCCTATCTGTTGATTCATCCGATAGATGTCGCTGCGATGGCAGATCTGGTACGAAATACTTCCGCCGACTGGGATATGCTCGACACGCGCTATTTCGTTGTTACTCCAGATTATCAGGCGGTACTATATTACACGCAACAACATGATGGCGGTGGGCTGCTAGAAGACCTGAAACATCTGTTAAAATACTCGCCGAATCGTTAACCACGAGCTAATTGGAATATCGCACAATGGCCAACACCGATAGCACAGCCAACGTTTCTTGGCGCGACTACTTAGAACTATGCAAGCCCAATGTTGTTGCGTTGATGATACTGACCTCATTGATTGGTATGTTGCTGGCAACAGAGCAAGCTGTGCCATTCCAGATTCTGCTGTTTGGTAATCTAGGTATTGCCCTTTGTGCGGGTTCTGCGGCAGCGGTGAATCATATTGTCGATCGCAATGTGGATGACAAGATGGCCCGCACGGCCAACCGCCCAATAGCTCAGGGTCGTCTCGACCCGCAGCAGGCAGTGCTATTTGCACTGCTGACCGGCCTTGCCGGCATGACGATTCTATTAGTATTTACCAACGTACTCACTGCTTGGTTGACCTTGGCGTCCTCTGTCGGCTATGCCTTTGTTTACACAATGTTCCTCAAACGGGCAACGCCACAGAATATTGTCATCGGTGGGCTCGCTGGTGCAGCGCCACCACTGTTAGGGTGGGTCGCTGTCACTGGAGAGGTACATCACAATGCCCTGCTGTTGGTATTGATAATCTTTGCTTGGACGCCGCCACATTTTTGGGCGCTGGCGATACATCGCAAGGAAGAATATGCCAATGCCAATATTCCCATGTTACCGGTCACCCATGGTGAGAGGTATACCAAAATCAATATTCTGCTATACACCATTATGTTGATTGTAATCACCATACTGCCCTACTTGACCGGCATGTTTGGTTTGCTTTATTTGCTCGGCTCGATTTTCTTGGGGTGTCGCTTTTTATACTGGGCAATTCATATGTGGTTCGATAAAGACAGTGGTATGAAAACGTTCAAATTCTCAATTATTTATTTAATGGTGCTATTCGCTCTGATGCTACTGGACCATTACCTGATTGAAAAAGTACTTTATATAGCCTGACCAAATTTGGGTTAAAGCTATCACAACAAGGAACAAGCACATGCAACAACAAGCCGGAATTCGTCGCACTATCGCCATTGTGTTAGCGTTTATCGTATTGGTCGTCTATGGCTTTATTTGGCGAATGAGCCAGCCGGTGATAATGAATGATGAACAGCTTCGCGTAAATGGTGCCATTGTTTTGGATCAACCAAGGATCTTTAGCGACTTCGAGTTAATCGACCACCGCGGCGAGGTATTTAATATTGACCGTTTTAGAGACACTTGGACAATCGTATTTTTTGGCTTTACCAATTGCCCCGATATATGCCCAACAACTCTAGCGGTTCTCAATGATACCTACAGCAAGATGAAAGAGAGCGAAAAAGAAAAGTTACAGGTGGTTATGATATCTCTTGACCCCGAGCGCGATACTGTTGAGGCATTGGCGGACTATGTGCCCTATTTTAACGAGCAATTTATCGGTGTGACTGGTAACAAGCACTTAATTAGACGGCTCACAGCCGAAATTAATATTGCCTATAATAAGGTACCTTTGGCAGGGGACGATTACACTGTCGACCACAGCACTCAACTAGTGTTGATAAATCCAAAAGGTCATTATCATGGGTTTTTTAAAGCCCCCCATAGCGAAACGATGCTGCGCAGTACTTGGCGCTCAATCTACTCCACTTTTTAATCGTGGCTTCTAGGTTCGTTGTCTAACCACTAGCGAGACTAGAAAGAGTGTAGCGGAACAGAGCACCACAGCTGCACCGGCGGGCGCGTCACTATACCAAGATAAAGATAATCCCATAAGCACGCTGAGCATGGCAATTGCACTGGCGATGATGGCCATTTGCTCCGGAGTGTTACTGAGACGACGTGCGGTTGCTGCGGGGGTGATGAGTAAGGCAGTAATCAGCAGTACTCCGACAATTTTCATTGCAATTGCAATCACCAACGCCGTGATTAACATTAATGAGGTGCGCACTAATGTAACGTTAGTGCCCTCCACTGCCGCTAATTCTGAGTTTACCGTAATATTGATCAGTGGCCTCCATAGGCCGATAAGAAGGGCTAAAACTAAAATGGTGATGCCATAAATTACCCACAAGTCGCCCACGCTCACCGATAATAGATCACCAAACAGAAGAGACATTAAGTCGACACGCACATCAGGCAATAATGAGATAATCACTAGGCCAGCGGCCAGAGCCGAGTGTGACAAGATACCGAGAAGCGTATCCAGAGATAAAAAGCCTTTTTGCTCTAGCATGACTAACGCTAGCGCCATCAACAGAGGCACCGCAGTAACGGTAATGCTCAGATTAATTTGCAGTAGCACGCCAAGGGCGACGCCAAGCAGGGCGCTATGAGCTAAGGTGTCACCAAAATAGGCCATACGCCGCCATACAACAAAGCAACCCAATGGCCCCGCCACCAGCGCGACGCCAAGACCCGCCAGCAGGGCATAGAGGAGAAAATCATTCATGATCACAGCCCTCCCCATGCTGATGTTGGCCACTGGCATCGAGAACCTCGCCATGAATACTGTGCTGATGATCGTGGTGATGGGCATAAATAGCAGTTTCACCAAAGATGTCTAGATAAGCGGGATCTTGCGTTACCTGCTCGGGTCGCCCATGGCAACAAATATGGTGATTGAGGCAAATTACCTGATCGGTTGCTGACATAACGATATGCAAGTCATGCGATACCATTAATACACCGCAGTTAAGGGTTTTACTGAGCTCAGCAATCATCTTGTAAAGCGCGTTTTGCCCGGTTACATCCACGCCCTGCACTGGCTCGTCAAGCACCAGCAAGTTGGGCTTGCGTAAAATAGCGCGCGCCAACAGGGCACGCTGCAATTCGCCTCCAGATAGCTTTTGGATTGGCGTGCTGGAGAGATGACCAATACCAGCGGAGACTAAAGCATTGTGGCAGGCATCATGGGAGGTGTTGGCCAATTGTAAAAAGCGGTAGGTAGAAATTGGCAATGTAGGGTCAATCTGAAGTTTTTGTGGCATATAGCCAATATTAAGATTTTCTGCAGGCCGCACAACGCCAGAATCTGGTACTAATAATCCGAGAATAATCCTTACCAGAGTCGATTTTCCAGCACCATTAGGGCCAATTAAGGTAGTGATTTGGCCTTGCTTGAGCTGCAAACTAATATTTTGCAATACCGCTTTCTCGGCAAAGTCTTTATTCACTTTCTTTAAACTTATTAGAGCCTCAGTCATGGCTGGGTGCCTCGGTGATATCAGTGCATTGTGGACATAATCCAAACAGTTCCAGAGTTTGCTTTTGTAGGGTAAAATTGACTTTGTCGCAGGTGCTTCGCAATAACCCATTAATTGTATTGTCAGCTACCTCAGCTACACTGCCGCATTGATTACAGATCATAAATAAATTGCTGTGTTCGCTGGTAGGAAAAGGACAACCAATATAGGCGTTTAATGATGGGATACGATGAATCAAACCCATTTTCAATAAAAACTCGATGGCTCGATAGACCGTCGGCGGTGCTACCCTTTTATTGAGATGTGCAGCCAGTTGGTCTTGTAGCTGATAGGCACCAAGGGGCTGACGACTCTGCCATAAAAGCTTTAATACTAGCTCTCTGGTAGTGGTTAAACGGACATTTCGTTCGGTGCAGATGTCTTTGGCGCGATTCAGGGCAGCGTTGGTGCTACGCTCATGATTGTGCGGTTGATATACAAGTTTTGCATTAGTTAGCATAAAGCGCCAGTTAGAGTAGAACTTTGCTTAATAGTACGTTATAACATAACAATAATAAAGTGTCATTTATTTCCGCATTTTGCAGCGCAAAGAAGGAAGGTTATGAATAGAAGAAAATATAATTATGTTTAAAGTAATATGTTATAACATAACACTTTTGTGTCTGCTCACGTTCTTTCTACAGCCAAGCATGGCACTCGGTAACGCAAAACCACAGATAGTGACAAGCACTAAACCTCTCGCCATTATCGCAAAATCAGCTGTTGCAGAAACCGCCGACGTTGAATATCTTATCCCAGCTAATCAATCGCCCCATGATTACGCCCTACCCGTCTCGGCATTAGAGAAAATTGCCAAGGCTGATATGGTCATTTGGATTGGTCACGACTTTGAGATCAGAGGCGCGAAAACCTTGGCCAAAGTTGCCCAATCAAAACTTATTACAGCGACAAGCCTGACAAACTATACCGCGGAGCAAAATCACTCAGAAAATCAACATACACACGCTGACCATAATATGACTGAAGACTTGCATCTCTGGCTCAACCCGCATAATGGCAACCAAATCGGCCACGAGATCCAAAAGCGATTTAATCTACCTCATAGAGACATTATAAATCCGCAACAATTGGATAGATTGAATGCTGAAATGGTCTCGGCTAGGTCGACCAGTTATATAAGTCATCACGACGCTTACAACCATTTTGTTGAGGCCTTTGCGCTCACGACTGGGCTATCTATCCGAGATGCTCATGGCGGAGCCAAAGGCTTAAAAACACATTATCAGTTGCGTAAAAGCATCACTGAAAACAATGTTAGCTGCATACTTGTTGAGCCTCATTACGGTATTAAGGACGTGAGGCTTATTGCTGAAGAATTTAAACTACCGATTATCGATTTTGATACGCAGGGTTTATCGCAAGGCTTAACCAACCAGGGTTACTTTGAATTTATCCGTTCACTCGTTACTCAATTTAAGGCCTGCTCAGGGTAAATACTGTATCCTTCGGCCATTAACATCCACAAGATAGTAGCTAACTATGTCTAAAAAAATCCCTCTGATTCTTGTCGATGGCTCTTCCTATCTTTATCGAGCATTCCATGCCTTGCCTCCACTTACTAATAGCAAAGGCAAGCCCACCGGCGCGGTAAAGGGTGTTATCAATATGATGCGCCGTCTACAAAAAGACTATCCATTAAGTACTCATGTCGTCGTTTTTGATGCTAAGGGCAAAACATTCCGTGACGACATGTATGCAGATTACAAAGCTAATCGCCCACCAATGCCGGATGATCTGCGGTTGCAGATTGAGCCTATCCATAAAATTATTGAGGCTATGGGTATGCCGATGTTGGTGATTGAGGGCGTCGAGGCCGACGATGTTATCGGTACGTTGGCGGTTCAGGCCACAGCAGCTGAACAGCCCGTGGTGATTTCAACCGGCGATAAAGATATTGCGCAAATGGTTAATGAACATATCTCGATGGAAAATACCATGACCAACACGGTTATGGACAGGGCCGGTGTGATCGAAAAATTTGGCATTCCGCCCGAACTTATTATCGACTACTTAGCGTTATTGGGGGACAAGTCAGACAACATTCCTGGCGTGCCAGGCGTTGGAGAGAAAACTGCATTAGGACTTCTGCAGGGCATAGGTGGACTGGACGCTGTTTATAAGAACCTTGATAAGGTTGCTGATTTAGCGTTTCGTGGTGCTAAGACAATGGCTGCCAAGCTGGAGGAGCATAAGGAACAAGCCTATCTCTCCTATAAGTTAGCCACGATCAAAACAGATGTAGATATGCCGTTGGCCATTGATCAACTACAAAACAGCACAGCCGATAAGGGTGAATTACTGGCGTTATTTAAAGAGATGGAGTTTAAAACATGGATCGCTGAGCTTGAGAGCGATGAGCCAATACCATCTACACCCCTCGATACCGAGAGTGGTGCCATAGAGAAACCTCAAGCACCTGTAGAAAAAAACTACCAGACGGTGCTTACACAGTCTCACCTTGATACCTGGTTAGATAAAATAAAGGCAGCTGAATTGGTGGCAATCGATACCGAGACCACGAGTTTGGACTATATGCAGGCCTTATTGGTTGGTGTGTCCATTGCGGTTAAACCGGGTGAAGCCGCCTACATTCCCTTTGGGCACGATTATTTGGGAGCGCCTAAGCAACTGGATAAAGACGCTGTTTTGGCCCAGCTAAAGCCCATACTGGAAGATCCTGCCATTAAAAAGGTCGGCCAAAACCTGAAATATGATATGAGTGTATTGGCTCAGCATGGCATTCAGTTGGCTGGCCTCGCCTTTGACACGATGCTCGAATCCTATGTGCTGGACAGTGTGGCAACGCGTCATGATATGGATAGCCTTGCTGATCATTACCTTGACGAAACTACGACGAGTTTCTCAGATGTGGCGGGTAAAGGCGCTGCCCAGCTTACCTTCAACCAAGTCGCTTTAGAGCAGGCAGGTCCCTATGCTTGTGAGGATGCCGATATCACCTTGCGCCTGCATGAAGCACTGTGGCCACAAGTTGCCAAGCACTCAAATTTGGTTAATGTCTTTACCGATATAGAGTTGCCACTCCTGCCAGTGCTATCAAAGATAGAACGCACTGGTGCCCTAGTGGATGGCACGCAATTATTTCATCAAAGCGCTGAGCTAGCTGAGCGTTTGGCAGAATTGGAAACTCAGGCTTGGGACTTGGCCGGGCAGCAGTTTAATCTTGCTTCGCCAAAACAGTTGGGCGAAATCCTGTTTGAAAAGTTAGAGATTCCGGTGCTGAAAAAGACCGCCAAGGGTGCACCCTCCACCAAAGAGGAAGTGCTACAGGAGCTAGCATTAGACTACCCATTGCCGAAAGTGCTGTTAGAACACCGTGGTCTGGCCAAGCTAAAGTCAACCTATACCGACAAGCTGCCAACCATGATCAATTCGCTGACTCAGCGCATTCATACCTCTTATCATCAGGCGGGAACGGCGACCGGCCGACTCTCGTCTTCGGACCCAAACCTGCAAAATATTCCAGTGCGAACAGCGGAGGGGCGCCGTGTGCGACAAGCATTTGTCGCGCCGCAAGACAGCCGTATCGTTGCTGCTGATTATTCACAAATCGAATTACGTATTATGGCGCATCTCTCCGAGGACCCAAGTCTATTGTCGGCTTTTGCTGCCGGAGAGGATATTCACCGAGCCACCGCCGCCGAGGTATTCGCTGTGACCAAGGACAATGTTACGTCCGATATGCGGCGCAACGCCAAGGCGATTAACTTCGGGCTTATTTATGGGATGTCCGCCTTTGGGCTGGCGCGGCAATTGAATATTGGCCGCAAACAGGCAGCAGAATATATAGAGTTGTATTTCGAACGCTACCCCGGTGTACAAAACTACATGAACACTATTCGTCACACCGCAGCGGAACAGGGCTATGTCGAGACTGTGTTTGGCCGTAGACTCTATCTCCCTGAAATTAATTCGCGCAACGGTATGCGTCGACAGGCCGCTGAGCGGACAGCGATCAATGCGCCCATGCAGGGTACAGCCGCGGATATTATCAAGTTAGCCATGATACAGGTTGATGATTGGCTGCAAAGTTCGAATCTACGAAGCCGTATGATTATGCAAGTACATGATGAATTGGTCCTCGAGGTACCCAGCTCAGAGATTGATAGGGTTCAGCAAGGCCTAACTGATCTAATGGAGAATGCTGTTAGCCTGCTAGTACCGTTGGTTGTTGATATAGGTGTTGGTGACAGTTGGGACGAGGCTCATTAACAAAAAGATTCATAGGTCGGTTGCAAATTTCGCAGCGAAAATTAGTTAAAACTGCAGATTTACGTATTTTTTTAAACTTTTGGGGAACTTGTAATAAAAGCTGTGTCTAACAAAGGGTACAACGTAGTGACATCATATTCTCCCCCGATTAGATGTGTGTATAGAAAGACTCTCCGAGTAGTAAGGTAGCCCCTGATCCGGTAATTGGATCAGGGGCTTTTTTATGGCAATCGAAATTATGGACTACGTCAAATCGGGCTCTTGTGATGAGTCATCTGTATCTTCCGCGCTTAACCAGTGACTGAGTTGTCGCTCTAATTCAGATAACCCCTGCTTTTTGAGTGCAGAAAATGTTTGAACCGACAGTAAAGTACAGCCTGGGTCCATATCTCTTAATAGCTTTTCAACCTTTAATCTCGAATTCTCCGCAGGCCCTCTTTTTAATTTATCGGCTTTAGTTAATAAGATATGGACCGGAAGACTTGCCTGTGCCGCCCAGTTAAGCATTTGTTGATCGTATTCCTGTAAGGGATGGCGAATATCCATCAGTAAAATCAATCCAGTTAGGCTGTTTCTCATCTGCAAATATTCCGCTAAGTGCCGATCCCACTCCGCCTTCATCGCTCTCGGTACTTTGGCATAACCATAACCAGGCAGGTCAACTAAACGTTTATTGTGTGATAGTTGAAAAAAATTTATAAGTTGGGTTCGGCCCGGTGTTTTACTGGTACGAGCAAGTCCTCTTTGGCGAGTAAGCGCATTTATTGCACTGGATTTTCCGGCATTTGATCGTCCGGCAAACGCGACTTCACAGCCGGTATCGGCCGGACATTGCTTGATCGATGGGGCGCTGGTTAAAAATTCAGCGATCTGATAGTTGATTGCAGGTGAATCCATAAAAGACTGTGCCAAGTAGCTGTAAGAAATCAGGTTATTTGGTATATAATGCGCGCGCTTTAGCCGACAGGGCTAATGTTCAATGGTCGTGCGTATACACCGTCGACTATTCTAGCGGATTGCGAGAGTTGATTAACCATGAAAAAAAGCTTTTTAGGTATTATTTGTTTGTTACTGACATTAACAGTGAATCAGGCACTGGCTGCGGGCGATGCTGCTGCTGGTGAATCTAAAGTCGCCATGTGTACTGCCTGCCATGGTAGTGATGGCAACAGTATGGTCGCTGCCTTCCCCAAGCTCGCTGGGCTCGGTGAGAAATATATCACTGCTCAGTTACGCCATGTAAAGTCTGGTGAGCGTGTAATCGTTGAAATGACGGGAATGCTCGATGCCTCTTCTGATCAGGATTTACAGGATATGGCGGCCTACTACGATAGCCAACCTCGACAAATTTCCGGAGCAAAAGACATCACCTTAGTAGGCATCAGTAATCCTGATGAAGCGCTAGAGTTTGGTGAAAAGGTTTATCGTGGTGGCAATATGAAAACCGGCGTTGCGGCTTGCACAGGCTGCCACTCGCCCTCGGGAACAGGTAATAATCCTGCCGGTTACCCTGCATTGGGAGGTCAGCATGCTGACTATATCGAAAAACAACTTTTGGCTTACCGCCGTGGAGAACGAGCTAGCGGGGGCAATGCTAAAATTATGCAAGGCGTTGCTGCAAACCTAAGCGATAAGGAAATCACGGCAGTGGCTAATTATATCTCAGGATTAAATTAATCTACTTTCGTTAAGATTGTTAATTAAGTGATGGGGACCCACCGATGACAAATTGGATCAAACGCGTAATTTTTCTTGTGTTAATTGTGCCAATGGCCATGTGTCAGGCGCAGGGCGATCAGTATCAAGCTGGCGTGCATTACGAGGTACTACCGCAAAGTATCAGAACGGCTAACCCAGACAAGATTGAGGTCAATGAAGTTTTTTCTTATACCTGTAGTCATTGTTACAACTTTGAACCTGTTATTCACCCTTGGTCTGAGACACTCGCAGCAGATGTTGATTTTCAGCGTACACCGGCGGTCTGGCAGCCTGCATTAGAACCTTATGCGCGCGCTTATTTCAGCGCCAAAGCGCTAAAGGTGTTGGATAAGGTGCACATACCCCTTTTCGAAGCAATTCATGTTCAGAGAAAATCGATCCGCACTGAGCAAGATATTGCCGCTATTTTTGTTGCCGAGGGTGTCGATAAGGCCAAATTTAGCCAAGTTTACAATTCATTTGGTATCAGTAGCTTGGTCAATCAGGCAAAATCACGTGTGCGTGGTTACCGTGTTCAGGGTACACCAGAGGTGATCGTGAATGGTAAATACCGCGTAAGCACTCGCAATGCCGGAGGCTTTGAAGGCATGTTAAAGGTCGCCGATTTCCTTATAGAGAAAGAGCGTGGCACCAGTATTAACTAGTTTATAGACGTAATGGCGCAAAAATACGCTGTCTCAACGGCGTATTTTTTTGCCAGTTATTTTTTAAGCTATTGTTAGATAACGACTATATAGAGGAAAGTACTTTATCTAGCAGCGACCTATAGGTACTATGTAGCCCCTTTTTTTCAGCCACCCAGACTAGATGCCAACATGAAGCCAACAGTTAAGCCAACAGTTAAGCCGAAAAATCCCAACTTTTCCTCTGGACCGTGCTCAAAACGACCAGGATATGATATCTCTAACCTAGATATAGCTACCCTTGGTAGGTCCCATAGGTCAGCAATTGGCAAGGTTGCCTTGGGCAGAGCTTGCGCTGAGACGGCCGAAATTTTGGGTTTGCCAGAGGGCTATCGAGTGGGAGTTGTTCCTGCATCTGATACTGGTGCAGTAGAAATGATTATGTGGTCGGTGCTGGGTGCACGACCAGTGGATATATTTGCCTGGGAATCTTTTGGTGCCGGTTGGCTAACGGATGCGACCAAGCAACTTCAGTTAGACGAGCTGAATAGTTACACGGCTGATTACGGTCTATTACCTGATATGACGCAAGCCAATCCAGATCACGATTGCATCTTCACTTGGAATGGCACCACGGCGGGCGTCAAGGTCCCAAATGCTGATTGGATTAGTGACGCACGTACGGGTCTGACTATCTGCGATGCCACCTCAGCGGTTTTTGCTATGGACATGCCTTGGGAAAAACTCGATGTGGTTACCTATAGTTGGCAAAAGGTGCTCGGCGGTGAGGGTGCTCATGGCATGCTTATTCTCAGCCCTCGCGCTGTCGAGCGACTTGAAAATTACACGCCGCCTTGGCCACTACCAAAGATATTTCGTCTCACCAAAGGTGGAAAATTAATCGATGGCATTTTCCGTGGTGAGACGATTAATACGCCCTCGATGCTCTGTGTCGCCGATTATCTAGATGCGTTGGGTTGGGTGCGCTCTATGGGTGGATTGCCTGCGGCGATCGCCAAATCAGAAGCTAATTTAGCGGTGCTGAAAGACTTTGTTGCCAGTCGGCCATGGGCCCACTTTTTAGCTCGTGAACAAGATCAGATCTCCAACACAAGCGTCTGCCTCACCTTAGATCTGGATGCCGATAAGGTTAAGCAGATCGTCAAATTACTTGATACCGAAGCTGTTGCTTATGATATTGGGGCATACCGCGATGCGCCGGCTGGGTTGCGGATATGGTGTGGTGCCACAGTTGCACAAGCTGATGTCGAGGCGCTTGTTCCTTGGCTCGATTGGGCGTATGAGCAAGTGAGCCAATAATCTTAAACGTACTCCACTATTGGAATAACTGAGAAAATCTATGTTTAACATCCGAACCTACAATGCTATTTCCTCAAAAGGCTTAAGCCGATTTAGTGCAGACAACTATACCGTTTCCAGCGAATCTGAGGCACCCGAGGGAGTATTGCTGCGCAG
>CBFHVP010000010.1:0-14810 GCA_965659315.1 uncultured Porticoccaceae bacterium
GTCATTCCAGCGGGTGGTTTTATGGGCAATCCACAGGCAGAGATGAGGCCGATGGCACGGTGCAAGTCAGTCAATGATATATCTCCGGCCAATAGAGATAACTGCGCAGCCATTACCATACCTGCAGCGACAGCCTCTCCATGTAACCAGTCGCTGTAATGTTGGTATGTCTCAATAGCATGTCCGAAGGTATGTCCCAGATTAAGAATTGCCCTGACGCCCTGCTCTGTCTCATCAGCACTCACTACCTGAGCCTTATTTTCACAGGAGCGTTTGATAGCGTAGGCCATAGCGGCATTATCGCGCTGCAACAATGCCTCGCAATTCTCTTCCAACCAAGTAAAAAACTCGGCATCGCTTATCAATCCGTACTTAATCACTTCAGCCATACCCGCTCTGAACTCTCGATCTGGCAATGTTGTCAAGGTATCAGTATCAATAACAACCGCTTGCGGCTGATAAAAGGCACCGATCATATTTTTACCCAGACTGTGGTTGACCGCTGTTTTACCTCCCACCGATGAGTCGACCTGCGCAAGCAATGTGGTGGGAATCTGAATAAATGGCACGCCACGCTGATAGCACGCCGCAGCAAACCCTGTCATATCGCCGATAACACCGCCTCCCAGTGCCACCAAGGTCGTTTTTCGGTCATGGTGCCGATTGATCAGTTCCGTATAAATATGATTGAGGTTTTCAAGATTCTTGTATTTTTCACCATCCTCCAGGATCACAGTATCAACCTGCTTATCCTGCAGCTGCTCTGTCACCGCCTGGAGATAAAGCGGCGCAATACTAGTATTAGTAACAACGAGAGCTTTCCGACCCTGAATATACTGGCTTATGTTTGACTGCGAAATCTGTCCAGCACCTATGTGAATAGGATAGCTTCTGTCTCCCAAATCAACGGAAACTAATGCAGATAAAGTTGGCGAGGTTACCTTACTACTCATGGGAACTCAGACTCAAAAAGGTTTGGACCGGTATTATGCTAAAGGCGAGTCAATTATCAAAGCCCCGCAAGGGCTTCTGCGAGCGTTTTTGTAATCTTATTGGGGGAGACCTGACCAGAGGGAAATATCAAATCGGCAACCTCTTTGTACAGAGGCTCTCTTTCCCTCACCAATCGATCAATTACTGCTTTTCGATCCTTCACCTGCAGCAGAGGTCGATTTTTATCTTTGCGCGTTCGCTCAAAAAGTTGTTGTTTGGTCGCTGAAAGGTATACCACTTGTCCATTTGCGCTAAGCGCCGCACGGTTTTTTGCACTCAAGATAATGCCACCTCCGGTGGCAATTACAGATGGACGTTCATTAGCTATCACTTCCATAAGTACTTTACTCTCACGCACGCGAAAGCCCGCTTCCCCCTCCATATCAAATATCCATTGAATATCTGCGCCAGCGCGAGATTCAATTTCATTATCAATATCACAAAAAGGGCGCTTGAGAAATCCAGCCAACTGCCGCCCAATCGTTGATTTTCCGGCTCCCATTGGACCAATCAAAAAAATATGTTGTTCACTCATCTATCTAACAGGTTATCGTCAATTATTTTTGGTGTCAGGAAGATTAGTATTTCACGTTTTTCAGTATTTCGCAGGTCATTTCTAAATAACCTTCCAAAAAAAGGTATATCGCCCAAGATTGGCACTTTCTCACTGCCTTTTACTTCTTCGGTATGAAAGATACCACCAAGCACCAGCGTCTGTCCGTCGCCCACCAAAACCTGAGTTTCAATTTGAGTAATATCAATAGCCGGCTCGCCAGAGGGGGTAAAAGCGCCCACTGAGTCCTGTGAAACCATCAAATCGACAATAATATGATTATCTGGTGTTATTTGAGGTGTCACCTCCAATTGCAGTACCGCCTCTTTAAACTCAATACTGGTAGCACCGCTAGAAGAAGCCTTTTGGTAAGCAATCTCTGTTCCCGACTTTATGACCGCTTGCTGCTTATCCGCTGTTAAGACTTTAGGCTGAGAAACAATCTCTGCATAACCATCCGACTCAAGTGCACTGAGTTCCAAATCAATCAGCAGGTTATCAGTCAAATAACCCAAACTGAAGGAACCGCTGGGATTGGTAATACCTAAATCAATCGCTAAGCTGTCACTTAAGCCGAAATCATAGTTCCGAGTCGCCTTAGTCACATCGTCCTTGGTAAAAGCAATCCCATCAGGACCAGGATCAACCTCAACCTCATCGGTCTGATAGGTAAAACTTTCGGCAACGCCGGCACCGGGTGCCAGTCCCGATCTGCGACCAGAAAAACTGAGGCTGCGGTCACCACTGATACTTGAGAATTGACTACCAGATAGTTTATCTATTCCAGCCAAACCCCAGATCACGCCAAGCTCTTTTTTAAAGTCAGTGTTGGCAATAACAATTCTTGCTTCAATTAACACCTGTTTAATCGGAATATCTATTTCAGCAACGAGACGTTTAAAGCCTGCAATCTTTGCAGTCGTGTCGGTGAGAATAATGGTATTAGTGCGTTCATCAACTACAGCGCGTCCTCGTTTCGATAAAATACTCTCGCCATTACCCCCACCACGCTCCTCTGTCGAGGCTATCTGAGAGGAGCCTTCAACAAACAACTTATAAATCGCAGATGCATCAGCGTATTTAATCCGCAAAAAAGTCGTTTCTAGCGTAGCTAACTGCTGTGACTGACGATTTGCCTCTATCTGTAAACGCTCCTGCTCGGCAATTTCCGCTGCCGGAGCGATCATTACAATATTACCTAGCTGACGCTTACCCAGCCCCTTGGAGTTAAGTATTGTTTCTAATGCCTGATCCCACGGAACTTGATCCAAATGCAAGGTTATACTACCGGTAACGCTATCGCTGACAACTAAATTTAGGGAGGTAAAATCAGCAATTATCTGTAACACCGAGCGCAATTCTATATTATGAAAATTAAGTGACAAAGGCTCGCCGGTAAAATCAGCCCTACTGATTGACTCCACTCTGGCAACCACCAGTGGCTCAACCCGAAGAATATATTGTTCACTGTCCCGATAGGTTTTAACGTTATACGGAGCTATTACGTTGATAGTGACGACTGTTGCTAATCCTTGTTGAATCACATCAATGTCAGTGACAGGGGTACCCAAACCCCTCAGGTTCAGTTTTGGCTTAAGATGCTCTGCCAACTCAGTCTCAAAAAACTTTACGCCAACACTGCTTTCAGTTTTCTCAACATCAATCTTTACATTAGGATTACTGAGCTCAAATACAATGACTCCAACATCCCCAGCATTAGAACTAAAATCAATATTCGTTACCAGAGCGGCTACATGATCAAACTGTTGAGACAAGGTAGACTTTTTAACATCGGCTAGATTGTCTGTAGTCAGTAAATAAAGGCATGCACTCAACCATAAAGCACAGTATTTACATCCAGTTGTCATGCCGTTTCCTCTAATGATAGGGTCAGTCTTCAGTCGCTAGGAGTAACCTTGCCCGATAAGCCCATGCTCCACTATCGTCTGGCACTGTCTCTACCACCTGTATTTGAGTGTCATCAATTTGCATAATCTCACCGTAGTTTCTGCCGATATAATTGCCTTTAGCAACCCTGTGTATGCCGCCCTCACCATCATTGATCAATGCCCATATCTGTTGTCCACGACTGAGTGTGCCTACCATCGACAGAGCACTATAATTAAAAAACTCTAGCGGCTCGCGCGATCTACTTTGGTCTGGCGCGAGCACAACTGCGTTGGATAACTGGCTTTTATCAGAAACAACCAGTCGTGGTACAAAAGGGCTGCGCATGGCCATAGCCGAGTAATTGGGCGGCTCGGGTTGTGGCGCGACCGGTGTTTCCACAGCACCTTCAGCGTTTTGCCTTAACCCGGCCAACTGGGCGTTCAGGTCATCGAATTGGCCCTCCGTCTCACAGCCAAATAGCAGTACTGGCATACAAAGAAACGATAGCTGTAACCAAACATTTGTCATTAACTAGTAGGGCTCCTATAGATATAGGCCTTAGCCTCGATAACCATTTGAAGTGATGACTCATCGTACGTCTCGATAACATAATCATGCAGGGTAACCACTCTTGCCAGGGAGGTAATACCACTGACAAATAAACCAAAATCATGGTAATCGCCAGTTACTTCTATCCTCATCGGCAATTCAATCGTCAACTCGTATACTTTTTCCGATTGTAGCGTGATCGCTTGCATTCTGAGACCACTGCTAATAGCGATATTAGTGATGTCCTCTAAGAGCGTTGCCATCTCCGCATTATCAGGTAGCTGTTCAAGTGATTGTTTAACCACTGCAAGTAAGCCTGTCGTTTGTTGCCGATAGGCGTCCAAATTTGCTACCTGAAGGACCTTCGCTTTATACAATTGTAATAGCCTAGACTCATCTTCAACGGCGCTATGAACCTCCCGGCGCAGGTCCGCCACAACAAAAACCTCACCACAAAATAACGTTGCGACCAATGCCAATAACCAACAACCTATTCTAAATGGTGCCGGCCATGCCCCAATCTGTTGTATTTCTAAATCGGCAAAATTAATTTTTCTGATCTCGTTTAGACTGTCTTGCAATGGCATATAAACCTTATCCTTGGCTGAAAAATACCCTTTCAGTTAAAGCTCCTAAGATGTTGTTGTCCTAACAGCAACTTGCAAATTAAATGCACTGACCTGATTGCCGTGCTGATTATTTTGCTGCACTTTGACGAGACTAGCATCATCATATATGGCAGACCTATTAAGATTCCTCATTAACATGGATAGTTGATGGTTAGATTCTGAGAATCCGTGCAAAGTCACTACCATTGCTCTGCGCTCCAATTTAGTTAGGAAAATGCCCTCTGGCATTGCCTGCACCAGTTCATCAAAAATACTTACGATTTCTATTCTGCCATCCTGTAGATCTTGGATTACCTTGATCCGTAAGAGTAACGCCTGCCTTTTATTTTTTAACTCAGTAATTTCAGCTACCATTTTATCCATTTCAGCACTTTTGCTCTCAAGATAGGCATTTCGTTGTCGATGACTATCTAATGCTACCCCTGTAACCCAGGCCCAGATTACAACTAGCACAATGGAAAATAGAGTGGCTAGCCCCAGCCAGGCAAAAGAAATTCTCGTCAAATGCTTTCTAGATTCTTTTCGCCAAGGCAATAAATTAATCTGCGACATTAATCAAAACTCCTTAATGCGAGCCCCACTGCCAATAACATTGCTGGACCAACATCAACTAAGCCAGAACAATTAAGTTCTTTGCTTACCGGCATATCGGCGAGTACATTAGCGACCTTAGTGGGCACAGATACGGCTGCCTCGATATCGCATACCAATCCTTGCAGGGCAGATAGACCACCAACAAGAAATAGCTGATCTATATGGTTGTAATCACTTGAAGCGTAGAAGATCTGCAGTGCTCTAATAATATGTTCAATCAGATTTTTTTTGAAAGGCATAAGGACATTAGACTCGTAGTCATGCGGGATCACACCTTCATATTGAGCTTTGCACAACTCATCCCATGACAAGCCATAACGACGTTGAATTTCCTCAACTAATTGTTTGCCGCCGAATAATTGCTCTCTACTGAAAATCGCTCTACCATCCATCAATAACGTAAAGTTAAAAGTAGTTGCACCAATATCAGCAATAGCCACTAACTGACAATCATCTTGAATAGGTTGCGATTGGATTAGCCTAAAGGCTCGCTCAATAACGTAGCTTTGGATATCTATAGCATCCAGTGTAAATCCAGCATCATCTATTGCCTGTTTAAGATTTTCTATATTTTTCTGAAGACAAGCGGTGACTAAAACTTTGGTCAGATCTTGATTATTTTCCGAGGGGACCATCACTTCAAAATCAAACGCTATCTCTTCGATGGGATAGGCAATATGCTCGCTTATCTCGAGCGCAATCTGCGCCTCCAGTTGCAGATCTGTTAGTCCAGTGGGCAATTCAATCTCTTTGCTAATCACCAAAACATCAGGAACAGCCACCGCTATATTTTTGAGTTTGGTACCGGATTCAACAACTAGCTGCTTTAACGTGTGCGCTAGGGCATTCACATTGGTAATATCTTTATCTATCATCGTGTTAATGGGTAGAGGCAGCGAATGGCAAGCGTTGATCTTATAATAGTCCGCTGATGAGCTCAGCTCGATTAATTTAACTGCGGTAGAGGAAATATCTAAGCCTAATACGGACTTAGTTGGTGTTGACGAAAAATTGAAAAGAGTCATTTATGGATAATCCTCCTTGGTATGTTTCTGGCCAACCGTGGCGATTGGAGACATTAACAACCTTTGTCTGTATCGCAAATGATGCACTTCACATTCTCTACACCTTATAATAGCGACTGGTTTTTATGGTGCCTGAATAATGCGGTCCGAGAATAAACGAAAACTACTGAAATCATTAGCTATCCTAACGGTACTCGGCCTCGGAGGGTTCCTTGTTGTGGCCTCCTGTCTTTACCTTTATCTGAGCCCAAAACTGCCGTCAGTTGAGGAGCTAAGGGAGATTGAGTTACAAATTCCACTGCGGGTTCATTCACAAGATCTAAAAGTCATTGCTGAATTCGGCGAAAAAAAGCGTACGCCAGTGAGTTTTGACGAAATTCCTCAGCAGATGATCGATGCCTTTCTAGCCGCAGAGGACGACAGTTTTTTTGAACACAAGGGCATCGTTATCTCCGGTTTAGCTCGCGCCGCAATGGAATTGATCACAACTGGATCTATTCGCAGTGGTGGTAGCACGATCACTATGCAGGTCGCGCGCAACTTTTTCCTCAGCAAGCGCCAAGAATTCACTCGAAAATTCAATGAGATATTGCTGGCCTTTAGAATTGAAGAGGAACTTAGTAAGCAAGATATTCTCTCCCTCTACGCGAATAAGATTTATATGGGCAATAGAGCCTATGGCGTCGGCGCCGCCGCTCAGGTGTACTACGGTAAAACCCTTGATCAACTGAGTTTAGCCGAAGTGGCAACTATCGCCGGACTTCCTAAGGCGCCGTCAAGATACAACCCCTTAGCTAATTCCGAGCGTGCGATGCAGCGTAGGAACTGGATATTGGGTCGTATGCTGAGTCTGGGGACCATCAATCAAGAACAATATCTAGAGTCAAGCGCTGAGCAAGACACAGCCTCATACCATGGTTCTATCTCAGAACTTGACGCGGCTTATGGCGCTGAAATGGTGCGTCAAGAAGTAGTCAATAAATTCGGTCTCAAAGCTTATACCGAGGGCTATACCGCGATAACCACACTGGACTCTGCTATGCAGTCGCGCGCGGTAAAGGCGTTACAAGCCGGTATTATGGCTTATGATCAACGTCATGGTTACCGCGGTGCAGAAATTGCTGAAGTTGCTCAAGAGGACTGGGAAGCAACTTTAAAAAGCACTGCGGTTTACGGCGGACTAGAACCCGCTATTGTCACCGAGGTAGCCGAAGATCATTTAACGATACTCACCAAAGATGGCTTATCTTTGCCCGTAAACTGGGCCGATGGATTGGAAAACTTAAGACTGTATAAAACCGTTAATGCTCGCACCGCGCCTATAGAGTCTGCGGCAACGTTATTTAAGGTTGGCGATTTGATCCGCATTCTACGTCATGCCAATGACCGAGTCAGCTTGACTCAACTACCGGAGGCTCAGGCTGCTATGGTTGCCTTGGCGCCTAACAATGGAGGTATCAGAGCACTGGTGGGTGGCTTTGATTACCGCCAAAGTCGCTTTAATCGCGTTACGCAAGCAACTCGCCAACCGGGCTCAAACTTCAAACCCTTCATCTATACTACTGCTCTAAAGAATGGCTTTACACCTGCATCAATGATCAATGATGCTCCTGTGGTATTTGATGACGTAAAACTAGAGGAGACTTGGCGCCCTGAAAACGATGGTGGCAAATTCTACGGCCCCACTCGTTTACGAGAGGCCCTTTATCGATCACGCAACTTGGTGTCTATTCGACTGCTACGACGTATGGGCATAGATCGCACCCTAGAGGGTCTTCGGTCCTTCGGCTTTGATACCAGCGATATGCCTCTAGATCTAAGCCTAGCGCTTGGTAGCCATGCCTTGACACCGCTGGAAATTGCTCGCGGTTATGCAGTGTTTGCCAACGGCGGCTATTTGATCAAGCCCTATATTTTGGACAAGGTTATTGACCGCGATGGCAATGTTATCTACCAAGCCAATCCCGACACTGTCTGCGAACCCTGTGAGACACCGGATAACAATGGTAGCGCCAACAATCAAACTGAGTCTCAAGATATCGATCTGCAACTGGAGCAATTGTTGAGCAATCTGGCACAGGAATCATTACTACAAAATGAACAGGATAGTTGGCAAGCTATCGTTCAAGCGCTACAGACTACCAATGAAATAGAGACTGTTGCCGCCAAACGGGTGGTGGATAAGCAGACCGCATTCCTGATTGACTCAATGCTTAAGGATGTTATTTTGCGTGGCACAGGTAAAAAAGCGCAAAAACTCAATCGCTCTGATCTTGCGGGCAAAACCGGTACAACCAATGGCCCCAGAGATGCATGGTTTTCAGGGTACTCTCCCCATTTAGTCGCTACCGCTTGGGTAGGATTTGACGATAATTTGCTCCTCGGTCGCAATGAATATGGCGGCTCCTCGGCACTGCCAATCTGGATTGAGTTTATGGGCGACGCACTGGCAGACAAAGCGCCAATACAGAGACCGCAGCCCAATGGTATTGTGATGGTTAAGATTGATGCCAAAACTGGGCAGCGCGTAGCGCCCCATCAGGACGGCATATTTGAATTTTTCCGAAAAGGCAATGCGCCAGTACTCAACGATAACGGCACCCCACCTGCAAACGATAATTCAAATCCGCTACCAGAGGATTTGTTTTGATCACAGCTGACAATGGTAAGCTTGATTGGCAGAATATCGATACTGTGCTTCTCGATATGGATGGCACATTACTGGATCTGCATTTCGATAGTTTTTTCTGGCTACAGCACCTGCCGCGGCGCTACAGCCAACTGCATGATGTGCCTGAAGATATTGCTGTAGCTGATCTTCATCAGCAACTCATAGCAAAGCGTGGCACATTAGACTGGTACTGTACTGATTACTGGTCTCGGCAACTGGATGTGAATATTGTCGAACTTAAACGCGAAATCCAACATTTGATTGCTGAACGTCCTCAGACATTGGCATTTTTGCGTGGACTTGGCCAAATGAATAAACAACGTATTTTGGTGACCAATGCACATCCTGACAGCATCGCGATAAAATTTGCGGTCACTGATATTGAGCCTCTACTAGATACTGTTATTTCATCCCATGACTATGGCTATCCCAAGGAGGAGCAACAATTTTGGCAACAGCTCCAGTGCAGCATTGACTTTGACCCGGATAGAACACTATTTATTGATGATTCTGAACCGGTACTCAACGCCGCAAGACAGTATGGAATTCGATATCTACTGACCATTGAGACGCCCGATAGCCAACAGCCATCAAACCCCAGCGCTAACTACTCAGCCATACGCCACTTTGAACAAATTCTCGCCATCAATAACGGCTATTAATAATGGAAAGTAACGATAAAGTTCGCATTGATAAGTGGCTTTGGGCCGCGCGTTTTTTTAAGACCCGAGCAATTGCCAAGGCCGCCATAGAAAGTGGCAAGGTACAAATTGATGGCCAAAAATCAAAACCTAGCCGGCTCCTTGAGGTAGGTATTGTACTAACGATCCGCCAGGGCTTCGATAGTAAAACTATTGAGGTGGTCGGCATCTCAGAGCAGCGTCGCAGTGCTTCTGAGGCACAAAAACTGTACATTGAGAGCACTGAAAGTATTGAACAACGAGAGAAACTCGCGGCTGAGCGCAAGGCATTCAATATCTCCACTCCGACCAGTGAACGGCCCAATAAAAAGCAACGTAGACAGATTCATCGATTTTTAAATAATTAAGCCTTTTGCCAACCCACATTAAAGTACAATTCTCACCATGAATAACCAAGATATCAGACAGCGATTCCTTTTTGACGGCACCGATATACGCGGCGAAATAACCACGCTAGCCGCTAGCTATCAGGCCATCGTTAATCAGCAACAATACCCACCATCGGTAGCCAATATTCTCGGTGAATTTCTGGTGGCCGCCAGTTTACTCAGTGCAACACTGAAATTTTCCGGCATTGTCAGCATTCAGGCCATGGGCGGTGGGCCACTGAGCACAATAATGGCTGAGTGTTCTCAAGGGTCTAAATTACGTGGCATCGTGCGTGGTGACTTAGCCGCCGCGGGTAAAATTGATAACCTTCAGGAACTCGTCGGCAATGCCAGTCTAGCGATTACTATTGAGCCAGAGGGCGGTGAGCGCTATCAGGGTATCGTACCTATGGATGCGCAAGACCTTAGCGGCTGCTTAGAGCATTATTTCAATCAATCAGAGCAGCTACCCACGCAGATCAGAATCAGTGCCAATGAAAAAGTTGCCTCTGGCGTTCTAGTACAGCAAATGCCCAATCGCAATAATATCGATAAAACTACCGCAGATTGGGAGCATATTTGCGCTCTGATACAGACGCTACAATCTGAGGAACAATTGCACCTATCCCATGAGGAACAACTCTACAGACTGTTTCACGAAGATGGTGTGCGTCTTTTTGAGCCCGAGGCCTTGCATTTTTTCTGTAGCTGCTCAAGACAGCGAACAGAACAGGCGCTGATATCGCTGGGCAGTGAGGAAGTCTATGATATTTGTGAACAGCAGGGGTCAGTTAAAATTACTTGTGAATTTTGCAGTGAACCCTACGAATTCAATAGAGTCCATATCGATGCAATGTTTGGCAATCCCCAGCCGACCCTACATTGACCGGCAAGGTTAACTAACTGAAGTCTGAACATAAAAAAACCGCTAGTCAGAAACAAGCGGTTTTTTTGTGCCTTGTACAGCGCCGTTACTTACTGTTATCGAGAATATAGTCAATGGCCGCAATTACTTCATCGTCGGTGCAATCCATGCACGTTCCCCGCGCAGGCATCGCATTGATACCATTGATCGCATTGGCATACACTGTCTCAACACCTTTTTCTAGTCGGCTGGCCCATGCTGCAATATCACCAGAGATAGGCGCACCACCCACGCCAGAGCTATGGCAGGCAACACAGTTGCGATTATAGATATCTACACCTGCACGTAATGCACCACTTGTCGCCACAGCGGCAACTACCTGCCCCGCTTTAACCACATGGCCAGCTGGTGCAATACGCTCGGCAACCGCTTGCTCTTGCGCCGCCGTGAGTTCTCGGTCCGGTTTAGCACTGCAGCCCCACAGCAAAGCAGTGGACATAACGATTAATGCGCAAATTTTTAAATGACTCATTGTCGCTCCCATTGATTTGAAAACTGATAGATAATTGATGGCGCGCATTATACAGAAAGCAGCGCCCGCAACCAGCCTAAGTTGCACACTAACCCAGTGATCTTATGCCTACCGCCTGCCTAACATCCGCTATCAGTGCTGAACTACTCTGACGCGCTCTTTCCGCACCTTCTGTCAATACGGCTTCAATCTCTGCTGGGTTCTCCAAAAGCTGTAAATACTTTTCTCTAGGCTCTTTCAATTGTTCGTTGACCAACTCAAATAACTGCCGTTTAGCCTCTCCCCATGCAATACCATTGGCAAATTCATCACGCATAGCTTGCACTTGCGACTTGTTAGCAAAAGCCTGCCAAATTTGAAACACTGAAGAACTATCCGGATCTTTAGGCTGACCGGGCTCAAGTAAATTGGTCTTAATTTTGTTGATATGTTTTTTAAGTTGTTTTTCACTTAGGAACAGAGGAATTGTGTTGCCGTAACTCTTGCTCATCTTACGCCCATCTAACCCTTGCAGGATAGCGACGTCGTCGTCTACCTGTGCTTCAGGCAGTACAAAGTGCTCTCCATAATGATGATTAAACCGTTGAGCAATATCTCTCGCCATTTCCACATGCTGAATCTGGTCACGTCCGACCGGAATTTTATGCGCATTAAACATAAGAATATCAGCAGCCATCAAGATCGGGTAACTGAACAACCCCATACTGATCGCCATATCCTCATCCTCTCCAGCGTCAATATTGTTTTGCACAGCCGCTTTGTAAGCATGAGCTCTATTCATCAAGCCCTTAGCGGTCATACAAGTTAGCAGCCATGTCAGCTCAGAGATCTCGGGAATATCCGACTGGCGGTAAAAGGTCACCTTTTCTGTATCTAACCCCAGAGCCAACCAAGCCGCTGCAATTTCCCGAGTCGACTGATGCACCCTATCGGCATCCTGACATTTAATCAGGGCATGGTAATCAGCCAAAAAGAAAAACGACTCAAATTCACCTGTGCGACTCGCCTGAATCGCAGGCCGAATAGCACCCACATAGTTGCCCAAATGGGGCGTTCCGGAAGTAGTAATACCAGTTAAAACACGTTTCTGACTCATAGTAACTCTTTCTTCTTCAATCAGGCCGCTATAGTAGTGGATAACGGTGGTTACTCAACCACTATTGCTAAATTTCCCGATTTATTAAAAAACTCTTTCAGCACCCGTTGCAATCGCGCAGGATCTTCAGCACCCGTCAATTCACGACAGGAGTGCATACCTAGCTGGGGAATTCCGACATCCAATGTCGGCACCCCTAGTCGGGACGAAGTAATTGGTCCTATGGTGCTACCGCAACCAAGATCACTGCGGGACACAAAGGTCTGCACGGGCACATCGGCATCGGCACAGAGTTGACGAAATAAGCTCGCACTTAAGCTGTTAGTCGCATAGCGTTGCTTAACATTCACCTTTATCACCGGCCCACCATTTAATAGAGGCATATGGGCGCCATCATGCTTGTCGGCAAAGTTTGGATGAGCGGCATGGGCATTGTCGCAAGATATCATTAATGAGCCATCCACTAACCGACTGAGCGAGGTATCGTTTTCAATAGCGAGAATGCGCTCCAGCACAGATTGTAAAAATGGCCCATCTGCTCCAACCGCAGAGACGCTACCGACCTCCTCATGATCGTTGCACACTGCCAGGCAAGTATTTTCACCGTCAGCTTGCAATAATGCCTCGACAGACAGATAACAGCTTAGAAGGTTATCTAACCTCGCAGAAGCAAAAAAATCCTTTTTCAGGCCAACAACAGCCGCTCCCTGAGTATCATAGAGACAGAGTTCATAATCTAGTACCGTTGCACCCTCGGGTAAAAATCGCTCTGCTAATAATGTTCTAAAATCTGCCGAGGCACCGCTATCAATCATCACTATTGGTGGAATATCAGTTTGCGGGTTAACCGTGCGACCCTTGTTAGCCTCACGGTCAAGATGGATAGCCAAGCTGGGTATCATCGCTATCGGCTGTTTAAAATCGACCAATGTCTGCACTAATTGTTGCGCTTGGTTGCGATAGACTACACGGCCAGCAATGGACAGGTCACGGTCAAACCAAGGATTAAGTAAGGCACCGCCATACACTTCAACACCGAGCTGAAAATAGTCATTCTTGTGCAATTCCGGTTGCGGTTTAATCATTAGACAAGGGCTGTCGGTATGAGCACCCACCATCCGCAAACCCGTTTTTGACACCGAATTCGAGCCTATAACAAAAGCGATTATTGAAGAGCCATTTCTCACTACGTAATGTTTTGCACCGGCAGTCAAATGCCAGTCTGCGGATTCATCTAATTGAGAAAAACCAGCAGTTTCAAGACGATCTACCATCGAGGCAACAGCATGAAAGGGTGTTGGTGAAGCATCTAAAAACGCAACCAACCCCCGATTAAACTGTTCTGCGCTCATTTCTTTACTCATAGCCTACTACCTTTTCTATGCTTGATCTGGATGTTTTAAGCGAAATAATAAACTGGAGGTATCATACCGAGCTCCCCCCATAGCCTCTATTTGTTCATAGTACTGGTCAACCAATTCGGTAACCGGCAACTGAGCACCATTACTCTTTGCTTCCTGTAAAGCAAAAGCTAAATCTTTACGCATCCATTGCACGGCAAAACCATGCTCATAGTCACCCGCCAACATGGTTTTGTAACGATTCTCCATTTGCCATGACTGCGCCGCGCCCTGACTAATCACATCGATCACCTGGTGAGTATCAAGACCCGCGCGCTCAGCAAAATTTAGACCCTCCGCTAACCCCTGTACCAAACCCGCAATACATATCTGATTTACCATTTTACAAAGTTGACCACTGCCTGAGTCACCCATCAACTGAACCGACTTGGCGTAGCATTCGATGATTGGTTTCACCTTGGCAAAACTCTCGGCCTGACCGCCACACATTACAGTTAACTGACCATTTTCAGCGCCCTGTTGACCTCCGGAGACAGGAGCATCGATAAACTGACCGCCAACTCCCTGAATCTCTATCGCCAACTGTCTGGCGAGTTTAGCCGAGGTCGTTGTATGATCGACAATAATAGTGCCCGACGCCACGCCCGCCATAATACCCCGCTCGCCCAACATTACTTCATTTACATCGTTATCGTTACCTACGCATACAAAGACGATATCAGCGTTTCGGGTCGCGATCGCGGGACTCAAGGCAAGTTGCCCTGTAAAATCAGCAATCCATCGCTCTGCCACCACATTAGTTCGGTTGTACACAGTGACCTGATGGCCATTGCGACTGAGCCATCCAGCCATAGGGTAGCCCATAACACCCAGGCCAATAAATGCCAATCTGGCTTTACTATTCATCGCATCAAACCCACAGAATATAAATCAATACAGCGCCTAACAACAGCCGATAAATAACAAAAGGCATCATCCCTACG
>CBFHVP010000010.1:15019-16882 GCA_965659315.1 uncultured Porticoccaceae bacterium
AGTCATTGTAATACCCGATCTAGAGGTTCCGGGAATCAATGCTAGCACTTGTGCGAGACCAACTAGCAGAGCGGTCCTCCAAGTCATCTGATCTAATATTTTAGTACCACGATGACGAATGTCAGCCCAGCCTAATAGCAGACCAAATAGTATAGTGGTGGTAGCGATAACTAGCATTGAGCGCAAGTGAGTCTCGATAAAATCCATTAACAAAAGACCAGCCAACCCAGCAGGAACTGTACCTGCAATAATCGACCATGCCAGCAGACTTGATGGCGTACTTAGTCCATTGGGCGATAAACTTTTAAACCAATCCACAGCTAGGTGTTTAATATCAGTGCGAAAATAAACGACGACTGCTAGCAGTGAGCCGACATGAACCGCCACATCAAAGGCTAACCCCTGATCGGGCCAGCCAAAGAGCTCTGCTGGCAAGATAAGATGAGCAGAACTGGAAATAGGCAAAAATTCCGAAAGGCCTTGAATAACCGCTAGCCACATTGCCTGAAAAATATCCATAATCTAAATATCTCTTAAACGCGTTCTTTTTTTCCAGGCTTCTGTGCCACGTAAATACACTAAGTCAACAGCCTCAATAGACTGG
Organism: uncultured Porticoccaceae bacterium; assembly: GCA_965659315.1. Taxonomy (GTDB): domain Bacteria; phylum Pseudomonadota; class Gammaproteobacteria; order Pseudomonadales; family Porticoccaceae; genus HTCC2207. The sequence continues at coordinate 15,624 of CBFHVP010000010.1, forward strand.
GCAATCCCCTCTGTAAACCTACGCTCTGCAATAGCCATTAGGTCTATCGCATTCGGATAAATTGGCTGATAACCTCTCTCTGTCAATTCAGGTGCTGTTGATAGAGCCCCCGCATCGCCGATCAGTATGGCAGAGGGATATTCATCAATCAGCGCCATCATATGTTCTGTACTTAACAGTTGGTCCGGTGCCAATACCCGCATTTCAGGCTCAGATTGAAGTTGATAAACCGCGCAGTTAAATTCATCCATACGTGCATCTATCAAGGGTAACAGTATACTGTCTGCCTCTGCCTCTGCCTCTGCGATGCGCCTATAAGTTGCAACAATCGCCTGTAGAGAAGATATAGCAACTACCGGAAGATCTGCTGCAAAAGCCAAACCCTGCACCGTAGCAAAACCAATCCTCAACCCCGTAAAAGATCCGGGACCTACTGTGACACCAATGGCATCGACTTGATCAATTTTAATCTGTGCCTCAATGAGCACCTCATCAACCATGGACATAACTAACTGAGTATGAGACCGAGGTACTTCTGAATATCTAGATACAAGCCTACCGTCTACCTGCAGTGCAACTGAACAAGCTGGAGTTGAAGTTTCAATAGTTAACAATGCAGCCATGTAATATCCGTTATTTATGAGGCAAAAAAAATCCCCCACCGATGTGAGGGATTTTACAGGTCTACAGACCATTACACTATCAAGATTTCGTGGCTGCCGGCTTTTTAGCTGCAACTTTTTTTACCCTGGCTTTTTTAGCCACGGCTTTCTTGCCAGCAGAGCCCTTAACCGCTGCTTTTTTTGCAGTTAACTTCTTTGCTGTAGCCTTTTTAGCAACCGCTTTCTTTGCCACAACTTTCTTCGCCACAGCTTTCTTCGCCGCAGCTTTCTTTGCCGCAGCTTTCTTTGCCGCAGCTTGCTTGGCCGCAGCTTTCTTTAACGCCGCTTTCTTTGCCGCTGCTTGCTTGGCCGCAGCTTTCTTGGCCGCAGCTTTCTTTAACGCCGCTTTCTTTGCCGCCGCTTGTTTTGCCGCAGTTTTCTTAGCTGCCGCAATCTGTGCGGACGCTTTCTTAGCCGCAGCCTTTTTAGCCGCTCTTGCCTTGGCTACAGCATTCTTCTTTTGCGCCGCAGCTTGCTTCGCAGCCTTGGCAGCTTCTTTCGCTAGCTCAGCCTTTATTTGAGCGGCAGCTTTTTTCTCAGCCGCTTTAACTTTTACTGCAGCTGCTTTTTTAGCTGCTACTGCCTTCTTAGCATCCG
>CBFHVP010000010.1:17313-33920 GCA_965659315.1 uncultured Porticoccaceae bacterium
GCTTTCTTAGCTACAGGCTTTTTTTTCGTTGATTTTTTTGCTGGAGCTTTTTTTACGGATGATTTTTTGGCAATGGGCGCTTTACTTGCAGTCGCTATTACCTCTGGAGTTTTTTGTTCAGCTTTTGCTACGACCGGTTCTTTATTTGCAGCAGTTGTTTTTTTTGTTTCAACCTTTCGTGACCTAGCTAAAATAGAATCTAAAAATGACATGGCTCGACTTTGCTCTGTTATGGGAATGCGAATTCTAATATTCAGTGAATTGTTTTCGCAACCTTTTCACCGAAATTACAGTAAAAATAAGCTAAATTTAATCAATTAAGCTTATTTTTGCACTTTTCTCTTCTTAATTACCAACAAACGAAAATCCATTAGCCCAACACGGAGACAATTCGCGACTGAACGTTTGCTAACAATCCCAAGCCATCGATGGAGGCAAAAATGGGTGTCTGCTGCCCACTCGCAGCTAGGTCAGTGTAAAAATTAACTAACGGTTTTGTCTGTTGATGATAAATACTTAGACGATTACGTACAGTACTTTCCTGATCATCCTCACGCTGAATAAGAGGCTCACCAGTCTCATCATCTACGCCAAATTTCTGCGGAGGATTATGTTCAACATGATACACACGACCCGAACTTTCATGTACCCGACGACCACTGAGGCGAGAGACTATTTCGTCATCATCAACTGAAATTTCGATCACATATTGAATATCAATATCAGCATCAACTAATGCTTGAGCCTGGGGGATAGTGCGAGGGAAGCCGTCAAACAAAAAGCCGTTAACACAATCATCCTGCTGGATACGCTCCTCAACTAAAGCAATAATCAGATCATCTGATACTAACCCACCCGAAGCCATTATATCTTTGACTTGCAAACCCAGCTCGGACTCTGCTTTAACCGCCGCACGCAACATATCGCCCGTAGAAATCTGAGGAACGCCATATTTTTCTGTAATAAATTGTGCCTGAGTGCCTTTGCCTGCACCGGGTGGTCCTAACAGAATCAATTTCATAAAAGCGTTCCCTAAGATAAACAACCTGAATTTTTAATTGGTGTGCGGGTTTTAATTGCAGCGAAGCCAGCACCTCAAATGCGGCGCACACAATACACTTAAAGGTAGGGTCAAACAACCCTGTGGGGTGATAGCGACTATTGCATTTTCAAGTAGTCTTGTAAGGTTGAATCACATCACTCAGCTAGCTTCACCTGTGACCACAATATTTCCATTTGCTCAACGGTTAACTGACTAAAATCATCCACTCTTGCCAGAGCTTCCATCGCCTCGAAACGACGTTTAAATTTATTATTCGATTTAGCTAGCGATGTTTCTGGATCCACCATTAAATGGCGCGCCAAATTCACACAGCTAAACAACACATCTCCTAACTCCTCATCAATCCCCTGCGCATTAGCTGAGGCTATCTCGGCCTCCAGCTCAACTATTTCCTCTTTTAATTTCGCAACCACTGCCGTGGTCTCAGTCCAATCAAAGCCAACACTGGCAGCACGTTTTTGTAATTTAGCAGCACGCATAAGTGCAGGTAAGGCTAGAGGTATATCCTCTAGAAAACCACGCTCGCCTTTTTCATTGCGCTCCTGCCGTTTTATCTGCTCCCAATGTCGCTTTATTTCTTTTTCACTAGATGCCTGATCATCTGTTCGTACTGATGTAAGTGTACCATCAGGAAAAACATGAGGGTGACGGCGTAACAGTTTTTCGGTAATCGTTGAAACAACAGTATCAAAGTCAAACTGGCGATCTTCTTCACCTAATTGGCTATAGAAAATAATTTGGAATAAAAGGTCACCAAGCTCTTCACTCAAATGCTCAATATTATTCCGCTCGATAGCATCGACTACCTCATAAACCTCCTCTATCGTGTGAGATGCAATTGTTTTATAGGTTTGTTTAATATCCCAGGGGCAACCGCTATCTGGGTCGCGTAAACGTTTCATCAAATAGCGTAGATCGGCAATGCTGTAGTTATTTTTCAATATAAGCTCCGAAGCTATTAGGCATAGATACCCGATGATAGATATCGATCTCCACGATCACAAATAATCGCTACAATAGTGGCATTTTCAACGGTTTCGCTCAGCGCCAACGCAGCGGCGACAGATCCACCGGCTGACACGCCGCAGAAAATACCCTCCTCTCTGGCCAACCGACGCATAGCATTTTCCGCGTCAGCCTGAGATATATCCATGATAGTATCCACTTTGGCCGCATCAAAAATACCCGGCATATAGGCTTTCGGCCATCGTCGGATACCTGGTATAGCGGCACCGTCCTCTGGCTGTAAGCCGATTACTTGAATATCTGGGTTTTGACTCTTAAGGTAAGCTGATACTCCCATAATAGTTCCCGTAGTTCCCATTGAGCTGACAAAGTGGGTAATGCCTCCATCAGTATCCCTCCAGATTTCCGGGCCAGTCCCCTGATAGTGAGCGAGAGGATTATCAGGGTTGTTAAACTGATCGAGCACAGTTCCCTCGCCCTCAGATTGCATTTTTTGCGCGAGATCACGGGCGCCTTCCATACCATCAGACTGGCTCACTTCGATCAATTCGGCACCGTAAGCTGTCATGGCCCATTTGCGTTCATCGGTAGCGTTATCCGGCATGATTAATGTCATCCGGTATCCACGCATTGCCGCAGCCATGGCCAAGGCAATACCTGTATTTCCGCTAGTCGCTTCGATTAAATGGTCGCCTGGTGTAATTTCACCTCGCGCTTCCGCCGCCTTGATCATATTTAGAGCCGGGCGATCCTTTACGCTGCCCGCCGGATTATCACCCTCAAGTTTAGCCAAAATGGTATTGGAGGTATTGCCAGGCATTCGGCGCAACGCCACCATGCGCGTATTGCCGACGCAATGCTCTATGCTTGGATAGTCCATAATAAGATCTTCAACAATTAAAGTTTTGCCTGCTATTGTGCCTGAAGCGCTGTATTTATGCCGCAGTAAGCTGGTTATATCACAGAACTTTTTTATCTAAAGCGAGCTACGTAAGCATCGCGTATGCCAACGCATAATGTCGTTCATCGGACAAACTCAACAACATCTGCTGGCCTTTCAATGCCATCATGGCCTGTAAAGCACCGCCACTGAGCTCCACTCCTGGCGCGCCTGAAGCGTTTTTCACTATCAGAATTTCTTGAAAACTAACGCCACGACCAATGCCGGTCCCAAGTGCCTTAGCCACAGCCTCTTTGGCGGCAAATCGCTTCGCTAGATAGGATACGTCATAATTTAGTCGCTGGTATTCCTGTCGTTCGGGCTCGCAGAGTATTCTCTGGACAAATTTATCGCCTTGGCGCTCAACCACGTCAGCAATACGTTTTATCTCAACAATATCTGTACCTATTGCCAAGGCCATAGCCCTACCTCTGTCTTATTTAACTGCACTGGGATGGTTATCTGCGGACATTATATGCTGTCGGTATAACTCCCGACTATGCAGTGGTCTACCACCTAAATAAAAATCTATTACTCGACGATTAATTTGCTTGGCTACTCTCAGCACTGAGGGTTGAGAGAAATCAGCATTGACCAACGCAATTAGATCACGACCATAAAGCGCATTGGGACCTTGTGAATTACTCATCAGAGTCAAACCATGCTCTGGGACATATTGATAAAATAGGTTGGCATCAATCGCCAAACCCTGACTATCGGCATCTAACGCTAGTCCATATCCTAATTCCTCTAGCAAAGACATCTCGACATGCCTGAGCATCAATTCATCGAGACCATGCTCAGCTAACTGCGAGATAAACTGTTGATAATGCTCGTAAAAATACGGGTGCGGATCATATTCATGCATCAACCGATACAGTAATTCATTAATATAGAGCCCAGTAAATAACGCCTCTCGTTGCAAAAATATCGGCGCCTGAATGGCATCGGCTCGAGTAAGCGTTTTCAAGTCTCCATTACCCTGCCAACTAAACTGGTGTTCTGTATAGGGAAAGATGGCTCGACTGATACCTTTTTTATTAGGCTTGCGAAAACCCTTAGCCACACAGCGCACACGACCATATTGACGACTGTAGAGATCAACTAATAGGCTGGTTTCGCGATAGGGCGTTTGATGCAGTACAAACCCAGACTCGGCTTCGATACGCACAATGGTTACTCATCCATATAGCCAAGACTTCGCAGCGCTCGTTCATCATCAGACCAACCACTGCGAACCTTGACCCAGGTTCTAAGCATTACTTTGCAATCTAGAAGAGTTTCCATATCTGCACGTGCTTGCGCACCAATTTTCTTGATACGTTCGCCATTACTTCCAATAATAATTTTTTTCTGGCCGTCCCGCTCAACCAAAATCAAGGCGCTAATATGAGTTATCTTTTTTTCAACTCGAAACTCTTCAATCTCTACTGTTACCTGATAGGGGACCTCTGCCCCTAACTGACGGGTGATTTTCTCTCTTACAATTTCAGCGGCGAGAAATCGTTCACTGCGATCAGTAATCTGATCTTCAGGAAACATATGCATTCGCTCTGGCATATAGGTTTTAATTTTTTCTTCCAATTCATCCAGATTGGTCTTACGCAGAGCTGATAGTGGCAGTAGTTCTGCAGCATCAACTTTCTCAGACAAAAACTGTAGATGGGGTAGCAAGGCTTGTTTATCTTCGATCATATCGACTTTATTTAGGGCCACTATGACTGGGACGGCGCTATTACTGAGATACTTGGCAACATACTCATCGGCTTCCCCCCATTCAAAACGGTCAACCACAAATATCACAACATCCACGTCGGCAATTACACTTGCAGCTGAGCGATTCATCACTCGATTGATAGCACGTTCCTGGTTGGTATGAATACCTGGCGTATCGACAAAGATCATCTGTAGATTCTCTTCTGTCTTAATCCCCAGCAATGTATGCCTAGTCGTTTGTGGCTTGCGCGAGGTGATACACAGCTTCTGACCGAGTATATGATTGAGCAATGTCGATTTACCTACATTAGGTCGACCAACAATAGCGACATAGCCACAACGAGTCGATGTTTCGGTCACAGGCTCTGCTCCAGATCTTGTAGAATTTGTTGTGCCACTAACTGCTCAGCTTTGCGCCTACTGCTAGCGGTTGCACTGTAGTTCTGATGCAGAGCTTCAATTTCGCAACTCACCGTAAATAACCTACTGTGCGCTTCACCACCTGTATGGGTTAACTGATAGTCTGGTACAGGCTTACCTCTCTGCTGCAACCATTCTTGCAGGCTAGTTTTAGCGTCTTTTACTGGTTGAGCATCTGAAGCCGCATCAAGCAACGCTGCAAACCATTGCAAAATACAACGGCGAGCCACATCAAAACCTGCATCTAAATAGACAGCGCCAATCAATGCCTCCACCGTATCACCTAATATGGAGTCTCGACGATGACCACCACTCTTCATTTCACCTGGCCCCAATAGTAACTCAGGACCTAACTGCAGATCTTTAGCCACCTGAGCTAAAGATTCAGCGCGCACAATCTGTGATCGCATACGACTTAAGTCACCCTCTCGGGCATCGGGAAATTTAGCATAGAGGTACTCAGACACAGTGAGGCCAAGAACTGCATCACCAAGAAACTCAAGGCGTTCATTGTTATCACTGCCGCGACTGCGATGGGAGAGAGCAATAATTAAAAGCTGTTGATCGCTAAACTGATAATGCAGTCGTTCTTGAAGTTGCCGGACATTGCTCAATGATATTCCTCAGCTAAAATTTGGCCCAGTCTTATAATTAGAGATTATTTGACAAAAAAATAGTAATCCTAAAAAACTATGACCTGCGAGCTTATCTAGGATTGCTCTACTTGATTTGCACCTTACTGGATTTTTCCTGCGCGATCAAAACTGGGGACACTTAAAAAGTTATTCCAAAACATCCAGCGGGCAAAGGCTTTACCCACAATTCGCTCTTCAGGGACAGGCCCCCAGACACGACTATCACTGGAGTTATCTCTGTTATCGCCCATCATAAAATAGTGCCCATCAGGCACTATTGAGGTATAACTTTGGCTTAAGCGAGTCGGCGAGATACGTTTTTGTATAAGATGCTGTGAACCGACAAGATTTTCAGTCATAACCACTGAACGAGCCGATGTCGCTTCCTCTGGCATTAACACTTGCTCCATCTGCTCCCCATTAATATACATCACACCATTGAGCACTTGCACTTTATCTCCGGGCAAGCCAACAACACGTTTAATAAAATAGCGGTCCTCATGAGGTGGGAAGAACACCATAACGTCACCTCGCTTGGGAGATGATATGTCGACAAGTTTCGTACGTAGCACCGGTAGCCTAATACCGTATGTTGATTTACTCACAAGAATAAAGTCGCCCACTTTTAATGTGGGCAACATTGACTGAGAGGGAATTTGAAAAGGTTCCACAACAAAAGAGCGCAACAACAATACTAAGCCCAAAACAGGCGCCAAAGAACCAATAAACTCAATACCGCCCTCTTCCTGTTTAACGACGAATTTGTTGAGTAACCAGAACGCAAAAGCGACTAGGAAGATTAGGGTAAGAATCAGTTCAAAATTAAGGTCCAAAATGTTTCAGCTCCATCTACACAAGGTTATGTTTTAAGTACCGCCAAGAAAGCATCCTGCGGGATCTCCACACTGCCCACCTGCTTCATACGTTTCTTACCAGCCTTCTGTTTCTCCAGCAATTTCTTCTTACGCGTAACATCACCGCCATAACATTTAGCCGTTACGTTCTTGCGTAGCGCCTTGACCGTAGTACGAGCAATCACAGAGCCGCCAACAGCGGCTTGAATAGCCACATCAAACATTTGTCGGGGGATAAGCTCTTTCATTTTATCGGCCAAATTGCGACCTTTTTGCACTGAATGGTCACGATGAACAATAGCTGCTAACGCATCGACGCGGTCTCCGTTAATTAAAATATCTAACTTCACCAAAGCCGCAGCCTCAAACCGAGTAAAAGCATAATCAAGAGAGGCAAATCCTCTACTTACTGATTTTAGACGATCAAAAAAGTCCATCACCACTTCGCTCATGGGGAGTTCGTAGCGAATCGAAACCTGACCACCGATAAACTGCATATCTTTTTGCACTCCACGCTTCTCAACACAGAGTGATATCACATTACCGACATAGGCTTTCGGTACAAGAATATTGGCTTCACAAATCGGTTCACGCATCTCATCAATGTTACCCGGATCAGGTAAATTCGACGGGTTCGACACATATAAGGTCTCACCTTTACTGGTAATAATTTCGTAAACCACAGTCGGCGCAGTAGTAATTAAATCTAAATTGTATTCTCGCTCCAAACGCTCCTGGATGATTTCCATATGCAACATACCCAAGAAGCCACACCGGAAGCCAAAGCCTAGAGCGTCAGAACTCTCTGGCTCAAAGAATAACGACGCGTCATTGACCGCCAGCTTCGCCAGTGCTTCGCGAAAATCTTCAAAGTCATCGGAATCAACAGGAAACATTCCCGCATATACCTGAGGTTTAATCTGTTGGAATCCTGGCAGAGCCTCTGCGTCTGAGGTGCTAAAGTGAGTAATGGTATCTCCAACTGGTGCGCCGAGAATATCTTTGATACCAGCGACCATAAAACCTACCTCACCCGCTCTCAGACAACCAGTCTCCTGGCGCTTGGGCGTAAACACACCGACGCTATCAACCACATGTGCCTTGCCAATCGATTTCGCGACGATTTTAGTTTTGGTGGTAAGGGTGCCCTGCATCACACGGACCAAAGAGACCACGCCGAGGTAGTTATCAAACCAAGAGTCAATAATTAATGCTTGGAGCGGCGCATCAACATCACCCTCAGGCGGCGGCACCTGTGACACTAATTCTTCGAGAATCTCTTTGATACCCGCACCGGTTTTAGCGCTACACCGCACCGCTTCTTCGGCCTCAATACCGATGATATTCTCAATTTCATTGATGACTTTTTCAGGCTCGGCTTGGGGCAGATCCATTTTATTCAGTACGGGAATGACCTCTAGCCCTTGAGCAATCGCCGTGTAACAATTGGCGACGGACTGGGCCTCGACCCCCTGAGCAGCGTCAACAATCAACAGAGCACCCTCACAGGCGGCCAGAGACCGAGAGACCTCGTAGGTAAAGTCCACATGACCGGGCGTATCAATAAAGTTGAGCTGATAGGTTTTACCATCCGCTGCTGTATAGGGTAGCGTGACACTCTGCGATTTAATGGTGATACCGCGCTCTCGTTCAATATCCATTGAATCGAGAACTTGGGCAGCCATTTCGCGCTCGCTCAACCCTCCACACAACTGAATAAAGCGATCTGCGATAGTCGACTTACCATGATCGATATGGGCAATGATAGAAAAATTTCTGATGTGACTGAGATCTGACAAAGTGTTTGCGCTGCCGTTGAAAATTTGCGTGCGGATTCTAGCCTATTTACTTCCCAGTAGCTATCGCGGGAGCGAAAGCCGCTTTGTTTTTGTCATTCAACAACCAAGCGGCTCTGCAATAAACCCTAATCAATAATTATGGTTCTAAAGATAGCTCGCCCCTGCCGATAAAAACGGATAGCGATTTGCTTATTTTTAGGCAATTTGGCGATGACTTGAGAGTACGCATCAACATCATTAATACGGCTGTAGCCTATTTGAACCACAATATCCCCCTCTCTAATACCGGTTCTAGCTGCGGCAGAATTGGGTGATACCGTGGTCACCAGAACTCCCCCACGCAAGCGTAGAGCTTCAGCCTGCCTGTCAGTTAAATCTTGAACCATTAGGCCAAGACGATCAGTGCCATCTCCAAGGTTAGCAACAGACTCCTCATCTTTGTCGAGAGAGCCTACTACGACTTTCAGGCGCTTGCGCTTACCCTCTCGGTAGACCTCAACCTCAGCCTGTTGACCGGGCGTTATCATGCCCACCACATGAGGTAAATCACTGGACTCTATAATAAGGTCCCCATTAAAACGAATAATCACATCGCCAGGCAAAATACCGCCTTGATCAGCTGGTCCGTTGTCCATCACAGAATTGATCAAAGCGCCTTGAGGCTTGTCCAACTTAAATGACTCAGCCAGCTCTTTATCCACATTCTGAATACTTACCCCAAGCCAACCGCGCTCAACTCGGCCGTTGTCTTTTAGCTGTTCAACAACAGTTAGCGCGACGCTAGTCGGGATAGCAAAAGACAATCCGATTGACCCACCCGACCGAGAGTAAATTTGCGAATTAATACCAACTACCTCACCATCCAAGTTAAACAATGGACCTCCGGAGTTACCCGGATTAATGGCTACATCGGTTTGGATAAAGGGAACATAATTCTCACCCTTCTCCGTGGGAATACTGCGTCCGATAGCACTCACAATACCTGCAGAGACAGAATAATCGAGACCAAAGGGTGAGCCAATCGCCAGCACCCACTCACCAACCCGCAGTTCATCAGCATCGGCAAATTCAATAGTCGGCAAGTCCTCCGCATCAATCTTAAGCAGCGCTAAATCAGAGCGCCTATCTGAGCCAATCACTCTAGCGCGGTATTCCTGCCTATCCGAAAATAGAACTTCAATATTATCCGCACCATCGATAACATGATGATTGGTGAGAATATATCCCCCCTCCGATACAACAAAGCCCGAACCCGCTGCTCTTAGAGGTCTCTCTGTTCTCGGTCGGTTACGCTGCTCTAGTAGCTCACGAAAAATATCCGGCAACTGGCCCTGCAAGTCAGGCTGGCTTACCGCCTTGCCCTTACTACTTGCATTAATTTTTACCACCGCTGGAGAAACTTTCTCCACAAGATCGGCAAATTCAGGAAGTTGGGCTTGAACCGACGAAACAACAGTCAAAAATGCAATCGCTGTAATCAAATTCTTCAGCACAGAGTTATCTCCAGTATAATAATGTTAAACATGAAATTAACGCACACTGATAGTTTGCTTCTCACCTAAGCTATCAAATAATACGGGGTTTACACGTAAATCGTCTCTGGTTTTGCGGCTGTGCCAACTCACCACAAGACCACCAGCGAATAAACCAAAAAGTGCGCCAGCAATACTGCTAAGATCACCTCCAGAACCTACTAGCCAAGATGTAAAAACAGCAGTGCAAATGGGTAGTAGGTAGACCAATAGTGCCGCATTGACGATAACGTCCTCGGGGATCGCAATATCCACATCTTGGCCGAGTTCGATTTCTTGGAGAGACATTTCCCCCGCTAGTACTCTGATACGGTTAGTCTTACCAGTCAGTTTAGAAAGGACTCTGGTTCCGCAGCCCTTTTGAGCAACACATGCCTCGCAGGCAGTCTTCTGAATCGTTTCCACCCAAAGGCTATCCGATTCCACAGCCACTACAACTCCCGTTTCAACAATCATTCACGAACCTATTCTGAGACAGGTGTAGCGGTAATTCTCGGTCTGATATCAGCGACGATCTGTTGCGCCGTCAGCACGGGGATTTCGCCCACCACAGTGATCGCATAATGCTGATTATTCATATTCACCTTATTTAGCACGGCGACAGTGGTACCCAGTGTGGCCTGAACCGGTGGAAACGATTTACTCACTTCAGCTGAATCAATAAATACGGAAAAAGTAGCCAATCCATCAGTGTATATCCAAGTCTCTTTGCTGATTGAGTTATTGGCTTCGTAATTGGAGAGAACAAAGCCTGCTGGCAACCAAGTGGGCTGCCATTTGGATAAAGAATCATCGGTAGACTGACTAGACGCACGGCAGGTGTCATTGGGTGGCGCAGACAGCCATTGCTCTGGTATTTGGATACCGTCCAACTCTGGAGAAAAGGAGATATCAACATATTGAAAACGCTCAATAGGCTTACCAGACTGACTGATAATCATTGATTGCAACATTAGTCCATTTTCTTTGTCGATGGCCACCACATAGCCGTAGCGTAACTTATCCTTGGGTAAAATCTCGACCAAATAAGCTAAGCGACCGGCAATTCTGCGATTACCGCGAATATAGACATTGTAGAGATCATTGAGCTGAAGACCATTTTTAACTGATTTGAAGTCAGCACCCTGAAGCAATAAGTGACCGGGTCGCAAACAGTCAACATCATCACCGCGGCGAGAGACCTGATATCCCATCCCATCCATATGCATGGCACGCTCAAAAGTCTGCCCATCACGCACCAGACGTAACACTTTAACACTGCGCAACTGACCGCGAAACTCATAAGTGAAGACACCTTGATAACTGAGCTCTTTGGACGCCTTTGCGGTCTGAACGACTAGGTCATAGGCTGATTTCAAGGGCTCAGAGAATAGGGAGCCATGCGCAAAGCTGGCGACTACAATAGCCGCCAGCTTTAAATTTTTACACCAAATTTTAAACGTCATTCACCTACTCTTGGCTACTCTTGGCTAATAGCAGACTCGCTTTTGGTCACTCTGGCAAAGGGCAACATACCCTGACCGCTACTGAGAGCCGCATTATTTGAATGTTTTAACATTATATCATCCATATAAAGTCGCAACTGTTTTTCAGAAAAGCTCGGTGAATTAACAGAACGCACTTGAACCACAGGCACAGGCCTCTGGGAGCTATTTACCTGACCTCCTGCACTTACCGTGCGCGCTTGAGCACTGGGCTGATAACCGGCAGGAAACTGCAGTGCAGGACCATTGTTTTGTTGGTCTGAATCAATATCCATCTCTGCAAATTGCAGAGCATCGGCACTGGCGGGATCCGGACTGTTGAGTTGCTGCACACCGAGTATGGCCACCATCGCCACAGAGGCCGCAATAGCAAACCGACCGGCAGAACCGGCCATATCAATCAAAGGATTTCGTCTGTGACTAGCTTCTTGGTCAATAGCCGCAGAGATAGAGACTGACAAATCCATTTTATCGACAGGCGCACCCACCATGGATGCCGATATCATATGATAACGTTGCCATTTGCCTCGCACAGAATGCTGGCTACTGGTTTGATGCGCCTGCTCAATTCCTACTTCCCTCAGTATTTGATGCATCTCAATTTCGCTAGTTTCCCCGTCCACTAGGGCCGAAACTGATTCCGTCAAGCGCTGCTTACTGTCGCTCATTGCTCTACCTCGGTTGCTGTTCGAATGATCTGTTAAAATCGTCGCACTGTCAAAGTTGCACGGTCAAAAGTGTTTGCATATGACCAGAGTTTATTAGAAAGGTTCACCAATCATCTATTGCTCACTCATTAAATCCAATACACAAGTATCAATTGCTTCTCGAGCACGGAATATTCTCGATCTTACCGTACCCACCGGACAATCCATTACCGCAGCGATATCCTCATAGCTCAACCCTTCATATTCGCGCAATGTCACTGCAGTGCGCAAGTCATCTGGCAGTAACTCCATAGCATCATTGATAACCGCCTCCAGTTCATCACGAAATAGTTGATTCTCTGGAGTATCCACATCTTTTAGTCGCTCATTGCCCGCATAGTACTCGGCGTCGGCTACATCCACGTCTGAGGAAGGCGGACGACGACTGCGAGACACCAAGTAGTTTTTCGCGGTATTAACTGCAATCCTGTACAACCAAGTGTAAAACTGACTATCACCTCGAAATCTAGCTAAGGCTCGATAAGCCTTAATAAATGCTTCCTGAGTCACATCAGCCACTTCATCTCTGTCACGCACAAAGCGCCCTACAATGGCCTGAACCTTATATTGATACTTGAGCACCAATAAATCAAAGGCGCGCTTGTCGCCTTTTTGCACTCTAATTACCAACTGCTGATCGGTTGGTTCAGTCTTAGTTTCCGTCATGGAGCAATCCGTTTCTCAACCCTATGGTTTAATTTTTATTGCTGAGGAGTCAATATTCTCAGCGACCACCAAAGACAGACCCGACAGTTCATAATAAGTTCGCCAATTTAGTCGCACGATTTCTGAGCTTATACTATCATGTTGCGCTAATTCTGTGTGGCTATCAAATGAGACAAAACCATCTCTACGATGTTTTAATTATTGGCAGTGGCGTCGCTGGACTTTCCCTTGCGTTGCAACTAGACAAAAATTTGCGCATCGCCCTGATCAGCAAGGCATCATTGAAGGCCGGCGCATCATGGCTGGCGCAAGGCGGCATTGCCGCTGTTTTCGATGAGAATGATAGCTCCGACGCGCACATTGCCGACACCTTAGTGGCAGGATCTGGACTATGCCATGAGGATGCCGTACGTCTGGTGGTCGAAAATGGTCCTCAGGCAATCAACTGGCTGATTGGCCAAGGGGTGCAATTTACTCGCAATTCAGATCAAGAAAAATATCACCTGACCCAAGAGGGAGGGCATAGTCATCGGCGTATTCTGCACACTGGCGACGCTACAGGTAAAGAGGTCACCAGTACGCTGGTTGATCAAGTGGTAGCTGCCTCGCACATTGATATTTTTGAAAATCACTGTGCCGTCGATCTTACTACACAGGCCGACAGTCACTCTCGCAAGATCCGCTGTACCGGCGCCTACTTGCTGGATATTAACAGCGGGGTAGTATCCTTATTTCAAGCCAAAAATGTGGTGTTGGCCTCTGGCGGCGCCAGCAAAGCTTACCTTTATACAAGCAATCCCGATGGCGCTAGTGGTGATGGTTTGGCTATGGCATGGCGTCGTGGTTGTCGCGTTGCCAATCTTGAATTCAATCAATTCCACCCTACTTGCCTTTACCACCCCAAGGCCAAATCATTTTTGATCACCGAAGCTCTGCGTGGTGAAGGTGCCCTATTGCGACTACCCGATGGCAGCCGTTTTATGGATAAGTTTCATCCCGATGCTGAATTGGCGCCGCGCGATGTGGTGGCTCGAGCCATCGACCATGAAATGAAGCGACTGGGTAGCGACTGCCTATATCTGGATATCAGCCATAAACCCGCCGACTTTATTATTGAACATTTTCCTAATGTCTATAAAAACTGCTTGGAATTTGGCATTGATATTACCTGCGATCAGATCCCCGTGGTGCCGGCAGCACATTACACCTGTGGCGGAGTTATGGTGAATGCCAACGGACAAACCGATTTACTCAATCTCTATGCCATTGGCGAAAGCGCATTTACTGGCCTACATGGTGCCAATCGCATGGCCAGTAATTCTTTGTTGGAATGCTTAGTCTATGCTCAGGCCGCAGCCGATGAGATTAATAAACGAACGCCGCAGATCGCCGAGCCTGACTTTATTCCCAACTGGGATGAGTCTCGAGTCAGTAGCTCCGATGAAGATGTTGTGATCTCTCATAACTGGGACGAACTACGGCGTTTTATGTGGGACTATGTAGGCATAGTGCGCACAGACAAACGTCTGCAACGGGCACAACACCGCATCAAACTGCTTCAGAGCGAAATCCAAGAGTACTACAGCAACTGTAAAGTCACCCGCGATCTATTGGAACTACGAAATCTGGCTACCGTATCGGAACTCATTATTCGCTGTGCCATGCAGCGCAAAGAGAGCCGCGGCCTGCACTACACCCTAGACTATCCAGAATTATCGGCCATTGCGCGGGACACCATTATGGTGCCAATAAACTTTGCCGGACAAGACGTTATTATTCATCTGGACCCACCTGGCGCTGAATAAGTAATCGACGCAATAATCGGTGTTGACGCTGAGATAGTGCATCTCTGGGGATAATGCGGCTGAGAGTTTTACCTGATTCAGTAACCAAATAAACAATAATTAGACGACGAGTAACGAACTGCCTCGATCTAAATTGGCAACGCAATTTACCGTCGATAATGCAGTCATCTGTTAATGGACGAAAGATTAATACCTCAGGCGTGATTCCACGCCATTGGCTCAACCATCTTGCAGCACTTAGAAGCACTGCTAGCAGCAATAAGAGCTTTGCCCATAGTAGCGACGGCAACATAATACTCATCATTAATACAGCAAACACTAACCCGCACTGAGCCATCGCCAGGGTTACTGAGGGGTTCAACGTTATTTCAAGCGGACTTTCCATGCTGGTCATGAATAATTTGCACTATTCTCTGCGTATCAGGATCAGTGGGCAGCTCACGTTTCATTAACCAGACAAACAACTGTTGATCTTCACGCTCTAGCAATGCCTCGAAACGCAGTTGATCATCCTCACACAGAGAATCATAGGTATTTTCAACAAAGGGCTGCAGAATTAGGTCGAGTTCAAGCATCCCTCGACGACTGGCCCACATAAGGCGATTTTTATTCATTTCGAATCAGCAATTGAGTTAAAGCCGTATTATAAGAGACAATCTGCAAATAACCCACAAGAGCGCTTTAATTAAGCGCTCAACAACGACTTTCAATGACGGATAGGCAATGACAGAGCTAAATACCAGCGACCCTAGAAGCTATATTCAACTTTCCGGACCCGACAGCCGTAAATTTTTGCAAGGTCAGGTCACCTGCGATATGGATACCTTAACCATTGAACGGACAGTCTATGGTGCTCAATGTACCGCTAAAGGTCGGATCATTTTTACCTTTGCAGCCCGCTGTGATGCTGAGGACAACATTGTGCTGGAAACGCATAGCTCCATCACGGAAATCGCCATTGCCAGTTTGAAAAAATATGCTGTGTTCTTTAAGACCACCATTACTGATATCAGTACCGAAATGACTAACTCGCCAATCACAGACCTGCAGCGACTGCGCAGTGGCACCGCAGATATCACCGCTGCGACCACTGATATGTTTATCCCTCAGATGATAAATTTGGATGCTTTAGGCTACATTAGCTTTAAAAAAGGCTGCTACACAGGCCAAGAAATAGTCGCCCGAGCCCATTATCGCGGTACCGTAAAGCGACGAATGCATCATCTGCAACTGGATGCAACAAGCACTCCCGCACCGGGCGATGAGATCCGAGATGAGCAGGGTAAGACTATTGGTACTGTCGCCAGTGCCGAGCAAGTGGATGATAACCGCGTTGAATTGCTCGCAGTGCTTAGTGATAAATCGAGTGATTGTCCAGTGATCGAGATCGCAGGCAACCAGTACCAAGTGACACACCTGCAATTGCCCTACGATATTCCAAACGGACCATAACATTGATGGTAGAACTGATTTATGAATATCAACACCTACTGGTATGGATGGGTGTTTGCTCAGCTGTGATTTTTTTAATTAGTCTGTCGAGCTTACCATGGCTAGTAGCAAAAATTCCTGAGGACTATTTTTCGCCGCAAAAGCGTCAGCCTATGGAATGGAAAGTGCAACGGCCGGTGATGCGATTGATGGTTTTAATTGGTAAAAATTGCTTGGGCTACCTGTTATTGCTGGGTGGTCTACTGATGCTAGTTCTTCCTGGTCAGGGCATTCTGACCATAGCCACCGGATTATTATTAATGGACTATCCCGGCAAATTTCGTCTAGAACGCAGAATTGTGGCTACGCCGATGGTTCTCAAGGGTCTTAATTGGTTGCGAGCGAAAGCTAATCAACCACCACTGAAATAGGCATCTACTAGAGCTTTGATTTCGCGCTAAATATCTAGCGTCGCAACATCGGGCAACTGCCAGTCAATTGGCGCATGTCCTTGTTCAGCTAAATAGTGGTTGGTGGCAGAGAAGTGCTTGCAGCCAAAAAAACCGCGATAGGCTGATAGTGGCGAGGG
>CBFHVP010000011.1:0-15305 GCA_965659315.1 uncultured Porticoccaceae bacterium
CTCAGGACACCGTCCCTAAAGATATCAATACAGCAGTGACTATCAGCAAAGAAACCAACACCCTTGAATACTCAGTTCCAGATGAGACTGACCAATCCACGATTCAGACGATAAGCAACAACGGAGTAAGCTCACCCTCAGCAATCGTTGCCTCAATTACTGATATTAGCCTCAACTCAAATACTATTGATGAAGATAAAGTTCGAGGCACCATAATAGGAGACCTTAGTGCCGTAATGACAGGCGATAACCAAAACGTCTCCTATCACCTGGTGCCAGGCGCGGGCGATACCGACAATAATAAGATAAGTATTAGCGGCAATCAGTTGATATCGACTGACGTATTTGATTTTGAAAGAAACAGTACCTTATCAATACGTGTACAGGCAGAGATCTCAAATAGACCTCTTTTTGAAAAAGCACTGACCATTGCCATTACAGACACAGAGGCTGACGGCTGTATTAATCACCAGATAGTCAGCAATAATCGATTCAGCCCATTGCCCTTTATTTCAAGTGCTTACGCCAGCAATGGGGCAGCAGCAGTATCGAACACATCGACAATAATGTGGTTATTATATTATTTCGCCCTTCTATTTCTTTATAAGAGTAAAAAAATCAACGGACGCTGGAAGCATCTATTTATGATAGGTCTTACTATTTCATTGGTCGCCTGTGGCGGTGGCAGTGGTCAGTCTGAATGGCAATGCTGAGATCGATAGGCATTTGACTAAGCAAGCAATGATATTGTGGCAAGTTTTGCCATTGGCGGGTTAATGATTTGGTCTAGGATAGACGTTCAATTAACCTGGTACGATGAATTAATTATGGTGCCCAAGGCCGGACTTGAACCGGCACGGCTTTCGCCACTACCCCCTCAAGATAGCGTGTCTACCAATTCCACCACTTGGGCATATTTCATCAGGGTTAAATAACTGTTATTCAGGAAGTTCTGAGGTATCTTGCGAGGGCAGTTCGTCTGCTTCTTCCAAGACAGGAATATCAGTTTCCTCTAGCTGGTCAGCAATTGACTGCAATTCTGGTAACAAGGCTTCATCAATAACAGTGCTATTCTTAGCCACCAGAGCCAGACTAACACTGGTAACAAAGAAGATAGTGGCTAAAATCGCTGTCATTTTGCTGAAGAAGTTCCAGCCACCGCCACTACCAAATACCGTTTGTGAGGCACCTGAACCAAAAGAGGCCCCCGCTTCCGCACCCTTTCCCTGTTGGATTAAAATCAAGCCGATTAGGGCCACGGCAACGACAAAGTGAAATACTAATATAAATTGTTCCATTACGCTTGCTCGATCAATTGTTGTGCAATAGTTAAAAAGTCATCGGCCTTCAACGAGGCACCCCCCACCAGTCCACCATTAATATCCTGTTGGGCAAATAAGTCTGCTGCATTACTTGCATTAACACTGCCACCATACAGCAAGGTTGTCTCAACCCCTGCTTCACCAAGTTGCGCTCTGATGGCACTATGCACTTGCTGCGCTTGCTCTGGGCTTGCTGTTTCACCCGTTCCTATAGCCCAAACCGGTTCATAAGCAATCACGGCCGAACACAGGTCACGCAGTGACACTACCTCGGTTACCGCGTCTATCTGCTGTGCCACAACATCCAGTGTCTGACTATTCTGTCGCTGTTGCAGTGTTTCTCCAACACAGAGGATAGGTATTAACCCCGCCTGCTGTGCTAATCTAAATTTTTCCGCCACCGTCTGATTGCTTTCGCCAAACAATGCTCGCCGCTCAGAATGCCCCACCAATACATATCGACAACCTAAATCAGCCAACATGGTTGCCGATATCTCGCCAGTATAAGCTCCTTCACCATACTGACTGAGGTTTTGCGCACCTATAGCAATGGTAGAGCTTTGGGCTGTATTCATTGCCTGTGTCAGATGCACATAGGGCGGAAAAACAATCATTTCTACAGATGCTTGGCCGCTCCATTGTGCCGCTAACTGACCAACAATTGCGCTAGCCGCCTCAACCGTACCATGCATTTTCCAGTTGCCCGCTATCAACGGTTTGGCCATCCTGATAACTCCTTATTAGGGGGGCTGTTATCGCGGGCGTGAATGCTAACCGACTAACAGTGAATATACAACTAGGAAGCGGCTCTTTCGCCCATAAACCATTAACCAACCTGCTCTTCGACTACCTTGGCAATATCTGCCACCAAGCGATCAACTAGTTGCTGATCATCACCCTCTACCATTACGCGTATAAGCGGCTCAGTGCCCGAAGCACGCAATAATACGCGTCCACGATCACCCAACTGCTGCTCGGCATCGGCAACAGCCTGATTAATCGCCTTATTATTACTGATATCTACTTTTGTCGCGATGCGCACGTTAATCATGGTCTGAGGAAATTTGGTCATACCCTGCTTAAGTTGGTCTAACGGCTGTTGGCTTTCTGTTAACGCCAAAATGACCTGTAGAGCCGCGACAATACCATCACCGGTACTATTAAGATCACTGCACAGCACATGCCCTGACGCTTCACCACCCAAATCCCAACCATTGGCTTTCATGGCCTCAACCACATAACGATCACCGACTTTGGTCCGCTCAAACGGGATACCTAACTCCTTAAGTGCCAATTCAAGACCAAGATTGCTCATTAATGTGCCTGCAACACCATTGCAGTTACCTGTCGCTCTGCGATATTGCGCAATCACATAAATCAACTCGTCACCATCGACAATGGCTCCGTTAGTATCGACAAACAATACGCGATCACCATCGCCGTCAAAGGCGATACCAAGATCAGCCTGCTGTTCAATGACCGCCTGCTGCAAGCCATCCATATGAGTGGAGCCGCACTGATCATTGATATTAAATCCATTGGGCGTGTTACCCATGGTAATCACAGTTGCACCCAATTCTTTAAATACTCTGGGGCCAGCATGATAAGTAGCGCCATGGGCACAATCGACCACCACTTTTAGCCCACTGAGATCATAGCCAGCTGGCAGGGTACCTTTACAGAACTCGATGTAACGGCCAGTGGCATCAGTGAGTCGACGGGCCTTACCCAAACTGTGTGCGCCATTGGTTACGAGTGGCTGGTCCATCAAGGCTTCTATTTCAAGCTCAACATCATCGGGCAATTTATAGCCATCAGCGGCAAAAAATTTGATGCCATTATCTTCCACAGGATTGTGCGACGCACTGATCACAATGCCTGCAGCCGCTCGGAAAGCTCTAGTGAGATAGGCAATAGCTGGTGTTGGCATGGGGCCAAGCATATCGACATCGACACCTGCCGCGATCAAACCCGCCTCAAGGGCTGATTCAAACATATAGCCGGACACGCGAGTGTCTTTACCGATCAAAACGCGTTTTTTGCCCTGAGTATGGCGGGTTAGCACGGTACCCGCGGCCCAGCCTAATTTAAGTACAAAGTCTGCGGTTACCGGATACTCGCCTACTTTGCCGCGGATGCCATCAGTACCAAAATATTTTCTTGTCATAAGTTAATTGTCACTTTTAAAATTCTGTATCTGTTGCCAAGTGCGCAGTGCCTGCACCGTTTCTTTTACATCATGCACTCGCAGTATCAGCGAACCTTGAGCAGCCTGCACAGTCTGTGCCGCTAAAACAGCCATGGTAACACTTCCAATAAGTCTTTCCTCTACGCTTGCATCAAGCATTTGACCAATCATGGATTTGCGCGACACGCCGACTAGCACTGGATGACCCATTTTGACTAGACTATCCAACCCACTAAATAGTTCAAGATTGTGCGCAAGAGTTTTACCAAAACCAAAACCGGGGTCCAATAGTATCTGGTCTGCACTAATGCCGGCCTCGACACAGGCTTGTTTGCGTTGTTGCAGGAAATCGTTTACCTCAGTCACAACCGCCTGATACTGAGGGTTATTTTGCATACTGTCCGGTTGATTCTGCATATGCATCAAACATACCGGTAATCCACTGGCTGCCGCAGCGGCCAACGCACCCTCTCTCTGTAGCGCCCGAACATCATTAATCAGATGAGCGCCCGCGGCGGCCACTTGGTCAATGACCTGTGCCGTACTGGTATCCACCGAAACGATGGTATCAAAACGACTGGTGACTGCTTCGACAATAGGCATCACCCGCTCTAGCTCTTGGGTACAGGTGACAGGTTCTGCCCCTGGTCTGGTCGACTCACCACCTATATCAATAATATCTGCGCCAGCCCCTAGCATGGCTTCAACTGCGACCAGTGTTTTACTCAGATCAAGTTGGCCAGAGGAATAAAGAGCGCCGCCATCAGAAAATGAATCGGGCGTAATATTAACAATACCCATCACCGCCGGACGGCTGAGATCGAGGATTTTACCGCCACAGTTTAGTTGTTTCATAAACGAAAAAACCTCGAAGCTTATTAGGCTTCGAGGCTTAGTAAGCTTGCTTGTACTGAAATTTAGATATCCTCAACAGGGCCACCAATAGGACCCTCCCCTTTAGCATCCTGAGCTGGAGTATCGCTACCGCCTGACCTATTATCAGAATCATCATCCCACTGCTTAGGTGGCCGCACTTTGCGCCTATTCATCAGATCATCGACCTGATCAGCATCGATGGTTTCAAACTCAATCAATGCATCTTTCATCGCCTCGAGAATATCGCGATTGTCTTCAAGCAATTTTGTCGCGGCGCTGTAGGCCTCATTGAGGATATTGCGCACTTCCTGATCAATTTCTCGGGAGGTGTCCTCGGAGTAGTGAGTGTTACCACCGCCGGGCGCCTGAGACTCATCTTCTCCGTAGAGGATTGGGCCCATCTTTTCATTAAGCCCCCACTTGGTCACCATATTGCGCGCCATTTGTGTCGCTCGCTCAATATCATTGGAGGCACCTGTGGTCACGCCATCGATCCCCCCTACCAATTCCTCGGCAATACGCCCACCAAATAGACTACACAATTGGCTATTGAGTTGACGCAGATTCATACTGTAACGGTCTTCCTCAGGCAAATACTGCGTCACCCCCAGAGCGCGACCACGGGGGATTATGGTGACCTTGTGCACGGGATCATGCTCTGGCACCAACCGGCCGATAATGGCATGGCCCGCCTCATGGTAAGCGGTATTGATCTTTTCTTTCTCCGACATCACCATTGAGCGCCTTTCAGCACCCATCATAATTTTATCTCGTGCTTTCTCGAACTCTTCCATGGTCACTACACGACGATTGCCTCGCGCCGAGAATAAAGCCGCTTCGTTGACTAGATTAGCGAGATCAGCACCACTAAATCCAGGGGTACCGCGAGCTAAGATAGCCAGCTCTACAGACTCATCTAGGGGCACTTTGCGCGCATGAACCTTGAGGATCTGCTCGCGCCCACGAATATCCGGCAAACCGACATACACCTGACGATCAAAACGACCGGGACGTAATAGCGCTTTATCCAATACATCTGGTCGGTTGGTTGCAGCTATTACGATCACGCCTTCGGTGCCTTCAAAACCATCCATCTCAACCAGCAGTTGGTTTAATGTCTGTTCACGCTCATCATTGCCACCACCATAGCCACCGCCACGATGTCGCCCTACAGCATCAATTTCATCGATGAAAATAATACAGGGCGCCTGCTTTTTCGCCTGTTCAAACATATCGCGTACGCGGTAAGCACCCACACCAACAAACATTTCAACAAAGTCAGAACCCGAGATAGAGAAGAACGGCACCTTAGCTTCACCGGCTATCGCCTTGGCCAATAGTGTTTTACCTGTACCTGGAGGGCCAACCATTAACACACCCTTGGGAATGCGGCCACCCAAACGCTGGAATTTGCTGGGGTCACTCAAGAACTCTACTAACTCACCCACATCTTCCTTAGCCTCATCAACACCGGCTACATCAGCAAAGGTGGTATTAATCTGGTCTCCGGTCAGCAGTTTAGCCTTGCTCTTACCAAAGCTCATTGGCCCGCCTTTTCCGCCACCACCACCCTGCATCTGACGCATAAAGAAGATAAAAATTGCGAGAATCAATAGTATCGGGAATGCCGCGACCAATAGTTGCGAAATCAGGCTGGGGGTTTCTGGCTCTTTGCCCTGCACATCGACATTATGGTTAATTAAGTCACCCATTAGACCGGGGTCTTGGACGTTGGGCCGCACCGTTCGAAACTTGCTACCATCTCGGCGCTCGCCTTCGATAATCAAGCCATCGATGGAGACTTTGGCCACACGATCATTCTGAACTTCCATAACAAACTCGGAATAACCTAGGCTGTTATCCACAGGTTGCGGTGTAAAGCTATTGAATACGGACATTAAAATAGCCGCTAAGATCACCCAGACAATTAAATTTTTTACCAAATCGTTCAAAAAATATTCCTCTCTATCGACCTTTTAAGCCTTTCGCTACCAAATACACCTCTCTGGATTTAGCTCTAGAGGCATCAGGTTTCTTTAAACTTACGCTATTAAACACAGTTCTGACATCGCGCACAAACTGGTCAAAACCCTCCCCCTGAAATAATTTGGCAATAAAAACGCCCTCTGCCCTCATTACTTTGGTGGTCAAATCAATGGCCAACTCTGCCAAATACATCATCGCAGGCTGATCAACGGCCTTCGCTCCTGTTAAATTGGGGGCCATATCAGAAATTACAAGGTCTACTGGGTGATTTCCTATCGCTGTCAACAACGATTCAAACGTGGCGTCCTCAGTAAAGTCGCCTTGAATAAAATTAACACCGGCTATCGCGTCCATAGGTAACATATCTACTGCGTGGACGTTGCCATCATGACCTACCAACTTGGCCGCTACCTGCGACCAACCGCCCGGTGCTGAGCCTAAATCTACGACGGTCATCCCGGAGCGGATCAAGCGCTCTTTTTCAACAATTTCAAGCAATTTATAACTGGCTCGCGATCGATAACCATCCCTCTGCGATTGCAGTACATAGGGATCTTTAACATGTTGCTTAATCCAACTGCGATTTTTAGATTTCGTCATGCCGAGGTTTTCGCTAAAATGGCTGATTCACAAATAAGGCCGCCTATTATGACAAGTTCCAATGAAGATAAAAAACATTTACGACGATTGGGGCACAATCTCAAGCCGGTGGTCACTATTGCCGCTAAGGGTCTTAATGATAATGTCGGTGCTGAAGTCGACCGCGCACTCAGCGACCATGAGCTTATTAAAGTAAAGTTAGCCGTGGGCGATCGTTTAGCGAAAAAAGCGATCAGCGATCAACTATGCCAAAAATATAATGCTGAGTTAGTGCAGTCGATTGGGCATATCTTACTTCTCTACCGCAAAGCAAAATCTCCTAATCCTAAGTTATCCAATTTACTTCGCCAATAGGGCACAGGGGGGAAATGCCCATGATCAGCGCAATATGCGATAATCTTTCCTTCGATGCGGGAGTGATCTGTTTTGGATAAGCGACAAATTGACTGGATTTTTAATTTTATTGGCAAACCGGTTTTAACCGGTCTTTTTGTCGCCCTATTGTTAATGGCTCTTTTTCCTCAATTTCGCGGTCCTAACGACTGGTTTAGTGGACCTGTCAATTTAGAGAGCACCGCTACGACAGATTGGAATGGACCGGTATCCTACGCCTCAGCGGTAAATCGTGCCGCACCATCTGTGGTCAATATTTATACCCAGAAAGTACACCGCGGTAGCAGTAACCCATTATTAAATGATCCGTTCTTTCGCCGCTTTTTTCCTTACCCACAACAGCGCCTGCAGAGTTCGCTTGGGTCAGGTATTATCATGCGTCCTGACGGCTATATTATGACTAATAATCATGTGGTTAATGATGTCGATGGGATAGTAGTTCTTCTCTATGATGGCCGTGACGTGCCTGCGACCATCGTCGGAACGGACCCTGATAACGATCTGGCCGTACTAAAAATCGATATTGATCAATTGCAACCGATCGCCATCGGCAATCCTCTTGAGGCCAAAATTGGTGATGTGGTACTGGCGATCGGCAATCCCTATGGACTGGGCCAGACGGTGACGCAGGGCATTATCAGTGCCACAGGGCGCAACGGGCTTGGCTTGAATACATTCGAAAACTTTATTCAAACCGATGCCGATATCAACCCTGGTAATTCTGGTGGTGCCTTGGTTGATGTCTATGGCAATCTATTGGGCATCAATACCGCAAAAATCGATCGAAATGGTGCTACAGGGATGAGCTTTGCCATACCTGCTACTGCAGCGGAAAAAGTGCTTAATGATATTATCCAGTATGGCCATGTGGTGCGCGGCTGGCTGGGTATGACTGCAAGCCCTATCAATCCCGCGCTGGCCAGACAACTTAATCTCACCACAACCAGCGGTTTACTGGTCAGTGGCGTCTACAATACCGGTCCTTCCCACAAAGCTAAAATTCTACCGGGCGATATTGTTACCAAAATCGATGGCATCTCGGTGACAGATCGCCAGAGCACGGCTAGCCAGATCGCTGATGTCACACCAGGGCAGAGTATTGAACTCGAGATACTGAGAGGAATTAACACGCTTACAGTGACCGCGATTGCGGGAACCCGCCCGACCAATACGCAGTAATTGAGTGATTTCAGGCTAAAATAGCCTGAAGGCTCTCCACCAACAATTGGTTGTCTTGATCAGTACCCACTGTGATACGTAAAAACTGGTCAATTCTGGGCTGTTGAAAATGCCTGACAATCAGGCCTCGCTGACGCAACTGAGAAGCGATAATTTCAGCTGATTCACCGCTATGCCGAACGAAAACAAAGTTAGCTGCCGATGGCAAAACCTCAAACTCCAGAGCCCGCAATTGATCGACCAACTGATCACGACTTTTTATGACCTGAGCACATGTCTGCTGAAAATAGCTTTCATCGTTAAATGAGGCAGTCGCCGCAGCAATTTGCAGGTGCCCTAGAGGGTAAGAGTTAAAGCTATTCTTTACTCGATCAAGACCTTCAATTAACGAGGCATTACCCATCGCATAGCCAATGCGCAAGCCCGCCAGAGAACGCGACTTGGATAATGTATGGACCACCAATAAATTCTCAAACCGATTGATTAATCTAACGGCACTTTGACCACCAAAATCAATGTAGGCCTCATCAACGACAACCACTGAATCCGCATTGGATTGCAGTAATTGTTCAATATCAGCCAACGCCAGCAATTTACCCGTCGGCGCATTGGGATTAGGAAAGATAATACCGCCATTGGCCCGCTGGTAGTCTTTTACATCAACACTAAAGTCTTCGGTCAGAGGTACTTTTTCAAAGTCAATATTGTAGAGCTGGCAAAACACCGGATAAAAACTGTAGGTAATATCTGGAAAGAATATCGGTTTGTCCTGTTTTAGCAAAGCATTGAAGATATGCGCCAACACCTCATCCGACCCGTTACCAACAAAGATTTGATTTTCCTCAAGCTGGTAATAATCTGCGATCGCCTGCTTTAATTTTTCAGCATGCGGCGGCGGGTACAGACGCAAATCATCATTCAATATCTGCTGCATCGCCTGCAATGCCTCAGGGGATGGACCGTAGGGGTTCTCATTGGTATTTAATTTAGTGAGGTTGTTGATCTTCGGCTGCTCCCCTGGGGTATAGGGTTGCAGATTAGTCACAAAATCACTCCAGTACCTACTCATATCTGTGCTTTCTCAGTCATACTATTTTTTAATACGGTATTCTGCAGATCGCGCGTGAGCGGTCAGCGATTCACCACGCCCCAACACCGAGGCTACTTCACCTAATTCTGAGGCGCCCTGTTCAGAGCAATAAATCAATGAACTGCGCTTTTGGAAATCATAGACGCCCAACGGCGACGAAAATCTTGATGTCGCTGAGGTCGGTAACACATGGTTAGGTCCTGCGCAGTAATCGCCCAGCGCTTCGGCAGTGTGACGACCCATAAAAATGGCGCCGGCATGACGAATTTCCGGTAACCAAGTCTCTGGATCTGCAACAGATAGCTCCAAGTGCTCAGGCGCTATCTGGTTGCACAGCGCAATCGCCTCATCGGCATCAGCCACCTTAATCAATGCACCACGGTTAGCCAACGACTGCGCAATAATGTCACGGCGCTCCATCTGCGGGAGTAATTTCTCCATACTACGATAAACCGCATCCAAGTAGTCGCTATCCCAAGCAATCAAGATGGCTTGCGCGTCTTCATCGTGCTCAGCCTGAGAAAATAAATCCATGGCAATCCAGTCTGGATCAGTCTGACCATCACAAATCACCAAAATCTCACTGGGTCCAGCCACCATATCTAGGCCAACTGAGCCAAACACCATACGTTTTGCGGTGGCAACATAAATATTGCCCGGGCCTACAATTTTATCTACCTTGGGTACAGTTTCTGTACCAAAAGCCAGCGCAGCAACAGCTTGGGCGCCCCCGAGAGTAAATACTTTATCGACCCCTGCAATGGCAGCAGCGGCTAAAACAATAGGGTTAAGTTGATCATCAGGTGCAGGTACTGTCATTATCACTTCATTAACACCGGCTACACGGGCTGGAATACAGTTCATCAACACTGAAGAGGGGTAGCTTGCCTTGCCACCAGGCACGTAAATACCAACACGATCCAACGGTGTTACCTGCTGTCCCAGCACAGTGCCATTGGCCTCCTGATACTGCCAAGACTCCTGCAACTGGTGACTATGATAATGTCGAATGCGATCTGCGGCAGTCTGCAACGCATGTCTTGCACTAGGGTCAAGCGCCTCCAGCGCCTCCTGCAATTGCTCGCGGGGTAAGGCAATCTGCTCAATACTCTGGCAGTTGCGACGATCGAATTGATTACTGTACTCAATCAACGCCTTATCACCGCTCGCCCTGACCTGCTGCAGTATTTCCGCAACCTTCGACTCAACATCGGCATTGGACACCATCTCCCAAGCAATCAACTGATTTAACGCTGGAGAAAAGTCTCTATCCGCACTGTTAAGTCGGTTGATTTTTAACTTGTTCATACGGAACTGGCCACAGCTTCTTCAAGCGCATCAACAATCGCTTGAATTTCAGTGTATTTGGTTTTCATTGCCGCCTTATTCACGATCACCCGTGAACTGATATCGGCAATTTCTTCTCGCGCTTCAAGACCATTGGCTTTTAGCGTATTGCCAGTGTCAACAATATCGACAATTTCATGCGCCAGACCCAAGATAGGAGCGATTTCCATAGCACCGTATAGCTTAATAAGATCTGCCTGCCTGCCTTGCTCAGCATAAAATTGACGCGCCACATTGATGTACTTTGTCGCCACTCGCAGACGTCCCGTTTGAGGCAGTGCTCCCACTGGCACCGCCGTCATCAGCTTGCACCGAGCGATTCCCAAATCCAATGGTTCATAATAGCCATCACCCTGATGCTCTAGCAGGCCATCTTTACCGGCTATGCCAATATCAGCAGCACCAAACTGCACATAGGTTGGCACATCAGAACCTCGCAGAATCAGCAAGCGGACCCCTTGATGATTGGTTGCAAACACCAGTTTGCGGCTGGTCGCTATATCTTCTGCAGGCACAATGCCCGCAGCCTCTAGTAGCGGTAACGTCTCTTTTAAAATACGACCCTTAGTCAGGGCTAGCGTAATCTGTGTCATAGCAAACCATTCAATTTCCGAGCGCATTAATGGAGCCGATACCTATCGACAAGTTAACTCGGCACTCGCTTAATTTTGCAGCCCAATTGCTGCAACTTTTCTTCAATACATTCATAACCGCGATCAATATGATAAATACGATCGACGACAGTTTCACCTTCAGCCACCATACCTGCGATAACCAGCGCAGCCGAGGCGCGCAAATCGGACGCCATTACCGGCGCACTTTTTAACCTCTCAACACCCGTAACTAATGCGGTATTGCCTTCGACAATAATACTGGCGCCCATTCGATTGAGTTCCTGTACCTGCATAAGACGGTTTTCAAAAATAGTCTCGGTTATCATCCCCGTGCCCTCAGCCACGGTATTCACTGCCGTTAGCTGCGCTTGCATATCCGTCGGAAAAGCTGGATAAGGCGCAGTCTTAAGATTGATCGCCTTGGGCCGTTTGCCCTGCATATCCAATTCAATCCAGTCATCTCCTTGACTGATCAAGGCCCCCGTTTCCTCTAACTTAAGCAGCACAGCCTCTAGCGCGGAGGGATCCGTCTGCGTGCACTTTACTTTACCCCCAGTAGCCGCGGCAGCAGCCAAGTAAGTACCAGTTTCTATACGATCTGGCATTACTTTGTAATAACCGCCCTGCAGTTTCTCAACACCATTGATGGTCAACGTATTGGATCCCGCTCCCTGCACATCAGCGCCCCAGGCATTCATACAATTGGCCAGATCAACAATTTCCGGTTCGCGGGCAGCATTTTCAATTACCGTAGTACCCTCCGCCAATGCCGCCGCCATCATCAGATTTTCCGTGGCACCAACCGAAACCATATCCATTAATATATGAGCACCCTTTAAGCGCCCTTTACAGCGTGCTCGAATATAGCCATCATCGACTTGTATGGTCGCCCCCATTGCCTCCATCCCTCGCAAATGCAGGTCAACTGGGCGACTACCAATGGCACAACCACCAGGAAATGACACATTCGCCTCACCATATCGAGCGAGCATAGGACCAAGCACCAGAATAGAGGCACGCATGGTTTTCACTAATTCATAGGGCGCAGTTAAGCTATTTAACGTCGATGTATCCACTTCGAGACGCATTTTCTCATCAATACTGACAGTAACGCCCAGAGCACCTAACAGCTCAATAGTGGTAGTAACATCCTGTAAATGGGGCAGATTAGCAATAGTGACCATGCCTTCAGACAGGAGCGTTGCAGACAGTATTGGTAGAGCTGCATTCTTAGAGCCGGAAATCCACACTTCACCGCGCAGCACCACGCCCCCTTGAATGATTAGTTTATCCATCGGATAACCTCAGAGTGTATATATCAAGCCACAGTGGCCTTAGCCTCGATCAGCCCACTCTTGATGAGTGAACGTTTTCATATTGACAGCATGAATTTCACCTGAGGAAATTTGTTTATTCAACGCAGCATAAATCTGCTGTTGCCGCTGTACCGGTCGCTTACCCTCAAATAGGTCGCCGATAGCAACAATATTGAAGTGTCCGCCGTCGGTCTCTACCTGAAACTGACAATCGGGCAGAGCGGTCTCAAGTAGCGCTTTTACATCATTGGGATTCATTTAATCACTCTTATATCGAAAAATACGTAGTTACTTAGAGGACCAGTTAGCAATAACTGTGTCGATATCACCATTGGCTTTTTGAGCCGCACTGATAAATTGGCTTTGGAAGATATTGCGCATGTTAATACCATTAATAACTACATTTATCGCTTTCCACTTGCCTGTCCTTTTACTGAGTGCCATCGAGTATTCCATTGGATAGACAGCATCAGTTGTTTGGATTTCCTGCTTTACCGAGACTCTACGCTGGCCGGGTTTGAGTTCAGCTTTATTGACTAGCACAATTTTTTCATCACCATAACTAATAAGTCCGCGCCCATAAGTCTCCAGCAAGCCCGCACGAAACTTCCGACCAAAACCCTGTCTTTGCTCTGCAGTTGCATTTTTTGCATAGGGGCCCATTACCTTTTTGGCAATATAGTTAAAGTCAATATGCCGCTCTAATAAATTATTCAATGCCGCAAAATACACCTGCTCATTGGCCGGATATGCCTCGGCATGTTCAGCAATCACTGCTAGTAGCTCACCAGTAACCTGCTCAATCTGCTGGAATGGATCATTATCTAAGCGAGCAACATTTTCCGCATAGGCCATCTGGCTCACACAGATTAATAATCCAATCACATTACCCAGCAGGGTGTTTCTAATTTTTCCCATCATCATGTTCTCTTCTTGTAGTTCTGCCTCAAGACATTGCATCGAAATTAGCGCTTCGCTACTGACAACTGCGGCCACGCACTATACCATTCCCGCTCTACTGAATAAACACAACCGGAGACTATATGTCCGTGATCTTACTCCCCTTTCTCGCCCTTTTTGCTGGCATTTTGGGCCTACTATGGGGTGCAGACAGATTTGTTGCCGGCAGTGCTAGCGCCGCGCGCTATCTCGGCATTTCGCCGATGGTGATTGGCTTGACCGTGGTCTCAGTAGGCACCTCCGCGCCGGAGATTATTGTATCCATCAATGCGGCATTGAGAGAGGCGGGGCAACTGGCCGTTGGTAACGCACTGGGTTCAAATCTGGCCAATATTGGCTTAGTACTCGGCATCACCGCTTTGGTCGCGCCAATTCCGGTTAACAAGCAACTATTACGGGAGGAAAGCCCAGTACTGATACTCATTACAGCGCTGGCTGGATTATGCCTCTACAATGGCTTCCTCGGTCGCGGTGAGAGTATCGGCCTAGCCCTGCTAGTGATACCACTGCTGATATTAGTGGTGAAGTATAAGAAAAAGCATCCTAGCCCTGACCTTACTGATGACAGTGAGGCACTACCAGAACTGCCTATATCCCAAGCAGCCCTGTGGTTTGCTGTGGGTCTAGCAGTCCTGCTGGGAAGCGCTGAAATTACCGTGTGGGGAGCTAAATCTATCGCCGCCTATGCGGGCATCAGTGAACTTATTATTGGCCTTACAGTGGTCGCGATTGGCACTAGCCTGCCAGAGTTAGCGGCGTCGGTTATCAGTGCACTGCGCGGTCATCATGATATCGCCCTTGGAAATATTTTTGGTTCGAATCTATTTAACCTAATGTTGGTTATGACTTCCGCTGGTGCTATTGCTCCCATTGCCTTGGGAGCGGAAGTGTTTTACCGCGACTTCCTCGCTATGGCCGCTATGACGTTGCTGATGGTGGTTTTAGCCGCCATTGCGCTACGCAGTCGTGCGGGGAGAATATCCAAAGCTATGGGTTTACTGCTTTTGGTCGGCTATGGTTATTACTATATGTTGCTGTGGCCAGCCATTACACTCGCCTAACCGCCATTACTCCAAGCTGCTTTTGCTCTATAATAGCGACACTTAGGGGTCGACAAGCGAATTCATACTATGACATCAGGTAATTTTATTAAGGCTGGCCTACGCACCGTAGAAATGGAGGCTCTTGCCGTAAAGCAACTAGCGCCCTGCATCAACGGGGATTTTGAGCGCGCCTGCGAGACCATTCTTGCCTGTAAGGGCCGCGTCGTTGTTACTGGCATGGGTAAATCTGGACACATAGGCAATAAAATCGCCGCCACACTGGCCAGCACGGGCACTCCTGCTTTCTTTGTTCACCCCGGTGAGGCCAGTCATGGTGATTTGGGTATGATCACTAAGACTGATGTGGTTATAGCGATTTCCAATTCTGGTA
>CBFHVP010000011.1:15325-24243 GCA_965659315.1 uncultured Porticoccaceae bacterium
CTTCTGCCACTGATCAAACGATTGGGCATACCGCTAATTAGTATGACCGGCGATGCTCAATCTGTACTGGCACAAGCAGCCTGCGCTAATCTCGATATCAGCGTTACTACCGAAGCATGCCCTTTAAATCTAGCACCCACCACCAGCACAACGGTGACATTAGTGATGGGAGATGCTCTGGCTATCGCATTACTCGAATCACGAGGCTTTAGTGCAGAAGACTTTGCATTCTCACACCCCGGCGGCGCATTGGGTCGTAAATTATTGTTGCGAGTGTGCGATATCATGCATGGGGACGGAGAAGTACCGAAGGTTACTGCGGAGCAGCCGCTGCAGGATGCACTGTTGGAAATGACCAATAAAGGCTTTGGCATGACCACAGTCGTCGACAGCAATAATAAATTATTAGGTGTCTTTACCGACGGTGACTTACGGCGCGTTATCGATCAAAAGATTAATCTTAGTTCTGCACGTATGGATCAAGTGATGTCCGCCGATCCAAAAACTATCAGTGACCATGTCCTCGCCGTCGAGGCTTTAACCGTCATGGAGAGTGCTAGCATCACCGCGCTGATTGTAGAAGACCAAAATCAACATCCTATTGGTGTTTTGCATATGCATGATATTTTGCGCGCTGGGGTGGTGTAATGAACAATACTATCCCGCCCAAGGTTGTTGCGGCAGCAAAAAAAATAAAACTGCTGCTACTTGATGTTGATGGAGTCCTCACCGACGGTAAGCTTTACTACGGTAATAGCGGCGAGGAAATGAAAGCATTTAATATTCAGGATGGTCTGGGTATAAAACTCCTGCAAAAAGGTGGTGTGCAAGTCGGCATTATCACCGGGCGAATGTCCAAATTACTGCAACGACGTGCGAATGAATTGGGTATAGACCCTCTAGTTCAGGGTCGTGAAGACAAACTCACAGCTCTCAATGAACTGCTACAAAATATGCACATCGATATGGATGAAATCGCCTTTATGGGTGACGACTTGCCAGATCTCGCCGTTATGCGTCACGCGGGTTTGGGCATTACACCTGCCAATGGCAGTAGCACCAACGCCAAACAGGCCGACTGGCAAACCAACACCGGCGGCGGCCAGGGCGCTGTTCGCGAAGTGGCTGAAATGATTCTTGACGCTCAGGGCAAGCTACAAACCATACTGGCCGACTATCAATGATCAAGCAGACACTGCTAATCTCTGGTTTATTGGTTATCGTTGGTGGCTTTTTATTGATTTGGGATAACCCGCCTCAAGCTTTTATGCGCAAACAAACTGGCCAAGTGGACGAGGTCCCTGTGGCCGACAGCTATATGACCGAGATCAGTAGTCTTAAGTTTTCACGGACTGGTGAACAACAATTTATATTGACCTCACGAAGAGCAGAGTTTTTTACCAAGAAGTCAGAGTTCACACTAAGTCGACCTAATATCGTCTCCAGTGAAATTAACACCAACAATAACCGACTAACCCTCAGAGCACATACTGCCATCCTGTCTAATAATGGCGAATTGGTCTCACTACAAAAAGATGTTGTAGCAGTTAAACAGGCTCCTCAAGGACTGACGGTGTTAAATACACAAGACTTGACCTATCGACCGGCCAGTAACACAGCGAATAACTCTGGCCCCTTTAAACTGCACACGCCAGAGGTTAAACTCACCGGCTCCGGCCTGGACGCTAATTTCACTAACGACGTATTTATTATCAACTCTAAGGTTCGCGCTATTCATGAGCCACGTTAAAACATTATTGGTAACGATAATTCTAACTGTATCACTGAGTGCTCAGGGACTTCCTGAGGATAGCAAGCAGCCTATTAAGATAGAATCTGACTCCGCCGAAAGTAATCAGTCTACTGGACTCACGGAATACAGTGGCAATGTGTTGATTCGCCAGGGCTCAATGGCGATTAACGCGGATAAAGTCACTATCTACTACGCTGAGGGCAAAGTGAATCGTATTTTGTCGATCGGTAAGTCCGCTAGTTTCAGACACCAGCCGCAAGCCGATGAGAGCGTTGTTATTGCCGATGGTGAAGTTATCGACTACTTGCTCACGGAGGACAGTGTCAAATTACAAAAAAATGCCTCTCTGGCACGTAACGGAAGCTTGGTAAAGGGGGACATGATTTTTTATGATATTAAAAATGGTACCTGGAAAGCTAGCGGCAATAATCGCGGCAACAAGAAACGCATCCAACTAGTGATACCAGCCTCAAAGCAAGAAGACTCAGATCAAAAACAGTCAGAGGGTGCAGATTAATGGCTACCCTAGAAGCCAAAAACCTAGCAAAATCCTACGCCAAACGCCCTGTAGTAAGGGACGTCTCACTATCTGTTAAACAAGGTGAAATCGTTGGTTTATTGGGCCCAAACGGTGCAGGTAAAACAACCTGCTTCTACATGATTATTGGCCTGGTCGGACAAGATGGCGGCAGTGTCACCATTGATAAGGCAGATATCACCGCATTGCCTATGCATGGCCGTGCCCAGCGAGGATTGGGCTACCTGCCTCAAGAGCCCTCAATATTTAGAAAATTGAGCGTCGAAAATAATATTTTGGCTATTTTAGAAACACGTGCTGAGCTCACTCGGCAAGAGCGCAATCAGCGGCTTGAAGAATTGATGCACGAGTTTCATATCTCACATTTAGCTAAAAATATCGGCATGAGCCTGTCCGGCGGTGAGAGGCGGCGCGTTGAAATTGCCCGTGCGTTGGCCGCCGACCCGCAATTTATTCTTCTGGACGAACCTTTTGCCGGTGTTGACCCAATATCAGTTAACGATATTAAAGCTATCATCCGCCATCTGCGCGATAAGGGTATCGGCGTACTGATCACAGACCATAATGTGCGCGAAACCCTCGATATTTGCGAACATGCTTATATTATCGGCGAGGGCCATGTTATCGCCGAAGGGACTACGGAACATATCCTCAATGATGCCAAAGTGCGAAAAACCTACCTCGGAGAGCACTTTACCCTCTAATAATGGCTTTATTCGCAAATACAGCATTGCCAGCCACGGCAACTCGGCACTAAAATTGCATCTGGTTATTTCGTAACGAACACAGTTTATGCGTCCAGGTCTCCAGCTCAAGATCAGCCAACAGCTGACCATGACACCGCAATTACAACAGGCTATTCGGCTGTTGCAACTGTCGACCCTCGAATTGCGCCAAGAAGTTATTGAGCAACTTTATAACAATCCACTTCTGGAAATGGATGAGGAAGAAAGTCGTTCAGTTTCCGGTAATGAAGATAATAATCAAAATGACAATGACGTTGATTTTAATAGTGACGATCCTAGCCATCATCAAGCCGCTGCTGATGCAACTGAACAATCAGTGACCGATGCCGAAGCGGATCATTTATGGGAGCAAAATAATTCGCAGGAACTTACGGTAGATGCCAATTGGGATGACGTCTACAGCGGCCCTAGCACCGCCAGTGGCACTGGAGGTGAGGTCAATATAGAGCAGGTATATCAGGTCACCGAGTCACTCCAAGATCATCTCCACTGGCAACTCAATTTAACCCCGATGTCTGATCGAGATCGCGAAATCGCCGAAGCTTTTATAGATGCCATTGATGACAATGGTCTGATTAATGGTGATTTACGTGAAACCACTGCTCATATAGAGCCCATCGATCCAGAGGATCAACTAGAAGACGATGAGTTGCTTGCCGTATTGCACCGGTTACAACAATTTGATCCTCCAGGCATATTTGCTCGCAATATCCAAGAATGCCTACTAATTCAGCTAAATCAACTCGATCCAGAGACTGCCTATTTGCAGCAAGCCAAATGTTTGGTTGATGACTTTCTCGAGGATATTGCATCTATCGATCTCAACCGTTTAAGTAAAAAAACCCAATACAACCATGATGAGTTGCAACAGGCGCTGTTACTGGTCCGTAGCCTTAATCCCCGACCGGGAGAGGCATTGGCAACAAATGACGCCGAGTATATTGTGCCGGATGTTTTTGTCGAAAAAGTCTCTGGACGTTGGCGGGTAAAGTTAAATGACAGCAATACCCCCAAACTTCGCATTAATGATACCTATAGCAACTTGATCAATCGCTCTGATAATAGCGATGAAAACCAATTCTTAAAAAACAACCTAGCTGAGGCACGATGGTTTTTGCGCAGTCTGGAGAGCCGCAATGAGACTTTGATGCGTGTGGCCATTACTATTATTGATTTACAGCAGGGGTTTCTTGATCATGGTCCCGTCGCCATGAAGCCAATGGTTCTATCCGATATTGCCACCAAATTAGATTTACATGAATCGACAATATCTCGGGTAACCACCAGTAAATATCTGGCCACACCTCAGGGTATTTTTGAGCTTAAATATTTCTTTTCTAGCCATGTTGGTACATCTGGTGGGGGGGAGTGTTCATCCACCGCGGTTTGCGCTATCCTAAAGGAAATGATTAGTTCAGAACAACCCGCCAAACCATTAAGCGACAATAAGCTTACCGCCCTTTTGGAAGAGCAGGGAATTCAAGTTGCTCGACGAACCGTAGCCAAGTACCGCGAGAGCATGGGAATCCCCTCATCAAGCCAGAGGAAACGATTCGAAAATGCCAAGTAACAGGAGAAGTGTATGCAAATGACCATTAGTGGACACCATTTAGATCTCACCGACCCAATTCGCAATTATGTCACGACCAAACTTTCTAAATTAGAAAGGCATTACGAACAAATCACTAGCACCGCCGTTATACTCACCGTCGATAAATTAGTGCAAAAAGCCGAAGCGACAGTCCATGTCACCGGTGCTGAACTTTTTGCCATTGCCGAGCACGAGGACATGTATGCTGCGATTGATGCGCTGACTGATAAATTGGATCGTCAAATTATTAAACATAAAGAGAAGCATAGAGGCCATTAGTCTATCTCATGAAAATCAGTGATGTTCTCAGTCCAGCGATGACACTATGTGATTTGCCCGGCGCCAGTAAAAAGCGGGTGCTGGAAAATTTATCCGTATTAATTACCGAACAACTGGGCGGTGATGCAGAGCAAACTGATCAACTATTTCACAGTCTCGTTGCACGTGAACGACTCGGTAGCACAGGCATTGGGGAGGGCGTCGCCATTCCCCACTGCCGCGCCTCCGGTTTCAGACGGATCTATGGCTGCCTAATTAAGTTAGAAAAATCCATTGATTTCGATGCTCAGGATGATCAACCTGTCGATCTTATTTTTGCCTTAGTAGTGCCCGAGGAAAAAAATGATGAACATCTCGCGACACTGGCCCGAATTGCCGCTTTAATGCAAAACGAACAGTCCCGTGAGTCACTGCGACAATGTAACAGTAATGAAGAGCTATACGCTGCAGCCACTGCGTTGGAGCGCGCTAATTAATTATGCGCTTAGTTGTTATTAGCGGCCGCTCAGGCTCAGGCAAAACCTCCGCGCTTAATATCCTTGAAGATGTTGGTTTTACCTGTATTGATAATCTACCTGCTAGCCTGTTGCCTGCATTAATCCTTCAATTAAAGGAAGATTCCAGTGCCAAAGAGATCAGTCTCGCGGTCGGTATAGATGCTCGAAACCTGGTCGGCGATCTCGGTGAAATACCTAAGATTCTTGCCGATATTGAAGATAGTGGCGTCGCTGTCGATGTTATTTTTCTTCAGGCTCGACATAACGATCTCCTTCGCCGCTACAGTGAAACAAGGCGAAAACACCCGTTGAGCACCGAGTCTGTTAGTCTAAAACAAGCCATCGAACTTGAAAAAGATATACTCAAGCCAATTTCCGATATCTCCGATCGCACCATCGACACCTCTGGACTGTCATTACACCAATTGCGAGACCTGATAAAAAGCACCGTTGTCCCTCACCAGCAGGAGAGTATGTCGATACTGTTCGAAAGTTTTGGTT
The DNA here is from genome assembly GCA_965659315.1 of uncultured Porticoccaceae bacterium. Taxonomy (GTDB): domain Bacteria; phylum Pseudomonadota; class Gammaproteobacteria; order Pseudomonadales; family Porticoccaceae; genus HTCC2207. The sequence continues at coordinate 21,231 of CBFHVP010000011.1, forward strand.
TTAAGCGCGGCGTGCCCAGTGACTCTGATTTTGTTTTTGATGTGCGCTGTCTGCCCAACCCCTATTGGAAAGTTGAACTGCGCACCCAGACCGGCAACGATGACGCGGTGATTGAATTCCTCGAATCGCAAGTTGACGTAGCCTCTATGCTGGCAGATATTATTGGTTTCCTAACCCGGTGGATTCCCAAGTTCCAAGACAACAACCGGAGTTATATGACCATATCAATCGGTTGCACCGGCGGTCAGCACCGTTCCGTTTATCTGGCCAACAGGCTCTATGAGCATTTTTCTCAACAGCAACCACTTGTCAAAGTAGTACACAAAGAGCTACCCAGCTAATGGCAAGGGGTCAGTATCTATGATTCGCTGCCAATTACCCATTATCAATAAATTGGGGTTGCATGCACGGGCGGCAACTAAGCTTGCCTCTGCTGCAGGGCATTACGCATGCACTGTTCGAACAGGTAAAACAGAACCACTGGTAGATGCTAAAAGCATTATGTCGCTTATGCTATTGGCTGCAACTCAAGGAACCGAGTTAATCTTTGAATTTGATGGCGCCGATGAGCAAGCCGCTTGTGATGAAATAACCGAACTGTTAGCCGATTATTTTGGTGAAGGTGAATAAATCGAGCTTAGGCGTCTAAGATTGACATAACTCTATCCGTAGACAACTTAGCTCGCTAAAATGGAATGGAGTGCTCACTTTGGTTTTAATAAGGGAATAGACCAATGACCGAGATCAAAAATACTAATCTATTGGCAACATTGGGTAGTGCCATCGATTCAGTTACATTGAATCAGGTGCGTCATATTCTCAATAATCTCTCACCGCCAGATGTCGCGCATCAATTGGAAACCGCGCCACCAAAATTTCGTCATATTCTATGGGAGCTGGTCGATCCAGAAATCTCAGGTGAAGTAATCCATGAGTTATCGGACGATATCCAGCTCGAGTTCCTCAATGAAATGGATAGTGCAGAAGTTGCATCCCTCACTGAAGGACTAAATGTCGATGATATCGTCGATATTCTGCAACAACTGCCCGGTCAAATGATTCCGGAAGTATTACAAGCCATGTCTGTGCAGGATAGACAGCGGGTTGAGTCAGTGCTCACTTACAACGAAGAGACTGCCGGTGGACTAATGGACACCGAAATCATCACCGTTAGGGCCGATATTACCGTCGATGTCGTACTGCGTTATTTACGTCGCTTTGAGGAGATACCCGACCTCACCGATAATCTATTTGTGGTCAACCGCAATGATATTTTCCTCGGCAATTTAGCGCTGAGCAGTCTACTGACATCGAGCCCCACAACCAGGGTACGCGAAGTCATGGATACTGAAATACAGGCTATCCATGTCGACCTTACAGACTCAGATGTAGCGCAAATTTTTCAGCGTCAAGATCTCGTCTCAGCGCCGGTAGTCGATGATAATAATCGCTTGCTTGGACGTATCACCATCGATGATGTGGTCGATGTTATTGTCGAGGACGCCGATCATTCATTATTAGCTATGGCAGGCCTAAGTGATACTGAAGACACCTTCTCATCTATCACCCGCACAGCGCCGCGACGCGCGGTTTGGCTCGGCGTTAACCTAGTCACGGCCATTATCGCCTCTAGCGCGATCAGTTTATTTGAAGGCACCTTAGATAAAGTCGTGGCACTGGCAATACTGATGCCTATCGTCGCTAGTATGGGTGGAGTCGCTGGCAGTCAGACCCTAACCGTAGTGATTCGTGGTATGGCACTTGGCCAGGTAGAACGCAGCAATCTCTCATGGTTACTGAGTAAAGAATTTAGCGTTGGCGCTCTCAATGGTATGCTTTATGCCCTAGTAGTCGGCGCAGTGGTCTCATTGTGGTTCCAAGATCCGCTTATGGCGCTAATTATCGGTGCCGCTATGGCTATCAATTTAATCGCCGCAGCCCTTACCGGCACCTTGTTACCGGTCATGTTGCGAGCGGTCAATATCGACCCAGCACTGGCCGGCACCGTTATCCTAACCACAGTGACCGATATTGTAGGGTTTGTGTCATTCCTTGGCCTCGCCACGGTATATTTATCATGATAGACACAGAAATAGACCCACCCGAGTGGGATGGTCCAAGTAAATCTCAACTCAAACGGGATAGTCAGGCGCTGCAAGATATGGGCGCCCAGTTAGTTGATATGCCCGAGGGCAAACTACAGAAATTTGATCTTCCGGAAAATCTACGCGATGCAATCTATGAGGCCCGACGGTTAAAAAGCCGAGAGGCCAAACGACGTCATCTGCAATATATCGGCAAGTTGATGCGCGACTGTAGATATCGATTTAATCATTCACACTCTAGAGAAGATGGACCATCAGTCGCAGACCTATCGTCAGCATTTTGCCCAACTAGAGGGTTGGCGAGATCGGTTGATAAATCAGGGCTCACCAGCAATAGAAGACTTTATTCAACACTACCCACAGGCCGACCGCCAACAGCTGCGCAATTTGCAGAGGCAAGCCAATCGAGAAAAGGAAAGCAACAAGCCGCCGGCAGCAGCGCGCAAGTTATTTACCTACTTACGCGAGATAAGCGAGTAATAAAGAAAATAACGTTAAAGCCTATGATGCTCAGCGACAGGCATTTCAGCTCTCAGGCGCTCGATGCTATCGAGATCAATCTCAGCCATAACCACTCCAATACCATCATCCATTGACGAGAGGATATTACCCCAAGGGTCGATAATGCAGCTGCCGCCCCAAAGTCCGCGACGCTGATTATCTCGATCAACCAGATTGGCACCAATCACAAAAACTTGATTTTCAATAGCGCGAGCACGCAATAACACCTGCCAGTGATCTTTACCTGTGGCAGATGTGAATGCCGCCGGCACAGATATAATCTGCGCGTCTAATTTAGCCAACTGTCGATAGAGTTCGGCAAACCGTAAATCATAACAGACTGTCATACCCAGCATGGCCAGATCAGTAGGCACTGCAATAACCCTCTCACCCGCAGTAAAGTCGTC
>CBFHVP010000011.1:24253-33770 GCA_965659315.1 uncultured Porticoccaceae bacterium
TCATAACAGACTGTCATACCCAGCATGGCCAGATCAGTAGGCACTGCAATAACCCTCTCACCCGCAGTAAAGTCGTCCGATTCTCTGTAGCGTCTGGTTTGGCCATCGGTGGTTAAATCAACATCAAATAAATGAATTTTGTCGTAGTGATTAACAATTTCACCCTGTGGATTGAGCAGATAACACCGAGCGCTGGGCTTGGAGCTAGTGCCTGCCACGGGCACAGTACCTGCAACTAACCAAACACCCAGCTTTATCGCCTGCTCTCTGAGAAACTGACGCACCGGCCCTTGATCTTCAGACTCAGCAAGGCCAGCCTGCACTAAATCACTCTGCCCATAATAGGCAAAATTTTCTGGCAGCACCGCCAGTTGAGCACCCGCATCGGCCGCTTGAGCAAGCAATTCCGCCGCACTTAATAAATTGGCGGCGACAGATGCCTGTGGTTTTAACTGCACTGCTGCGACACTAATACTCATAACATGTCCCGCTGTCTATTGTTCTGGCGTTGGCTCGGCAACTGCCTCTTCCGACATCGACTCTGCTGGCTTCTCTGTAACCACCTCTGCCTTTAACTCTGCGGCAAAAATTTTATCCACCGCAACAGTAATATCATCCCAGGGTCCGGTGACGTCATAACTAATACTCGACAAACGATCAACCTGCTTTTCAACCAGTTTGCTTGTTACAAAAACACCGGCGGCGGCAGGCAAACCACCCATCAACGCCACTACCCAAGGTAAGTTAGTCGCTACCGGTAGCGTCGCCACTAATCGGGTATCCACCGTTTCGTTAACCAAATCAAAATCTCCCGCCATGGTCATGCGTCCTGAGGGCATATTCATCTTCAATGGATCGCGCAAACTAGCGACGCCATTGTCAAAGTGCAATGTGCCATCAAGATCATTAAAGGCGAGGTTTTGTCCAACCACATCTGAAAAATCTAATTGCAGGCGACGTAACCAATTAGCAAAATTAAATAAACTCACCAATTTCAGTGCGCCGCTAGCACCACCAGCTGATTTGTAAAAACTGCCGTCGGCTAACTCAATCTGAAAGTCACCACGGATATTGTCTCGACTGAGTAGCCAAGGTTTGTCTTGCCATGACAGATCAAATACTAATCTTCCCGTTTTACTATCGAGCACCTTATCTATATCGAAACGATCAAACATATCACCGAGATTGCCTACTCCCACAGGACCTACTATACGGCTATTATGTACTGCGCCGTCAAAACTCCAGAAGAAGTCAGTCGCTGGTTGATCATTAAAAAAACCAGGGCGAAGGCCAAGTAACTCACCCTTTATATTATTAAAAGCGGCGCCAGACACCTCAGGGCGCAACTCAAATGCGATGGAACCCCAGTTCTTATTACCAATAGACAGGTGATCAATAGATAGGTCCAACGCAAAAAATGCGCGAGGATCCATCGATTGCTGACCTACTTTTTGCTCTAGCAATTCATTCGGCAGGCTCAAGCGCGAGAGATTCACCATGGGCACCTGTTGGCGATCTATGTCTAGCACTAACAGTCCATCGGCGAGATCAGTGGTGAAACCTATCTTGGTGGAATCACCAACCAAACTCACCCTCGCATTGACATCATTTAAGCGGAATGTTGCCAGATCAAGATAATCGAAATCTAGATCAAAAACCGGGCTTAATGTCAGCCGCTTCTGACCATCTTGACCTGCAGAAAACAGCGCAACCACAGGCTCCCACAGTGACCATTCAGCGGTGGGTAAATAAGCGGCAAGCAATAACTGATCGGTCTCAACAGCAACATCAGTGCGATCATAGGTCACTAGCCCCTGAGATAGAGCACCTTCCGTAAAATACATATCGGCTTTAAGCTTTTCGCCAAACTGCGCTTTAATTTGATACAAGGCGGGATTGAAAGAAACCCTGATATCCATCGCACGCTGTTCCACGGCAGATAGGGCCAAGGGTTGAGGTAGGCGCACTTCAGTGCCCTGCAACTGGCTGGCGATATCCAATGTGACCGATCTACCGCTTGCAACAGGCGGAATACTTAAAAGTCCCTCAATCGCCATATTACCGATCAATACATCGGTCCAGGGGAACGCAACCAACTGGCTAAGACTTTGTGGCTCAATATCGGTCTTTAGCGCAAGTTTTTGCCCATCATCGGCTTTATACAACGTCGCTGTCAGGGGTTGTTGCCAAAAGGTTCCATTAATATTGTCAGACTGCAAGCCATGCTTAACAGAAAAATGGATATCACCATTAATATTTGCTAGCGCAATAGGTGAATCTGGTATCGCCATCTCAACATCATTTAGCGTAGTAGCAATACTGTATTGAGCCTTTACTGCTTTAGTGCCTGACTGCTTAAACATCGGAATCTGTAGCCGCATTTTTGTATCGACGGTCCCAGAAAAATCCCACCCTGCTAAGGGACCAATACTTTGTCTGACCGGAGACTGGGCCAAAAAGCTTATGCCTTCAGACAGCCCACCGATCACGCGGCTGTCGACAAATAGCTGTCGCTCACTTGGGACTGCTGCACTATCATAAGTAGCCTGTGCAGAGACAATGTTATTATCTCCCAAACTACCGGAACTTGCCGTGGACTCCACATAGCCATCGTCAACCAGCACCAACATATCCAGATCACGTAAACCCGGCCAGTCCGGATGAAAATCAATATCAGCATTCTCAGCTCGCATCAGTATCTGAGTGGTTCTTGCACGAATATCATTTCTCGGTGGCCCATGACGATAGGCCATGGCAAATTCTTTTACATCCGCGGCAACCACGGCAGTCTCAATCCATTTACGCAGTGTTGCTGGGGTCTTAACAGGAAAATACTGCTTGCTTAGACGAGCATCGAGGTTATGGCCGCCAATAACTAAATTAACCTCCGGAATAAGCCCTTTATCAAACTGCTGCTCTACCGAAAACATAATATGGCTAGTACCCGCATCGACCGTTGTTTTAACCGGTTCACTCTCTAAGGTCAGAGTTCTGCGCTCCGGTTGCCAGTCCATATACATAGTACCCTCAGCGCTTTCTACATGAAGATAATCGCTATAGGCCTTGGGAAAATAAACATCAAATCCATCCTTATCAGCCAGATGGAACAGACCTGTTTTCTCCTGAAGCTCGATATAACCATCCATGCCTTTTACTGCTGGAGCACCTTTAAAGGCCTGAGTATTGATCTCCTGCAGGTTTGCTGAGGCGTAATAACCGGCCTGGTTACGACCCAATGTAAGTGCATTAAGGCGTCCTTCAAGCCTAACCTCATCAACAATGCTCAGTAACTTTTCATTCGGTAAACGGGTCTGGCGTAGTAGATCGGTAAGCAATGTAAGATCGAGATGATTAACTGAGATATCAAAGTTAGGCGACTCAGAATCAAGACGCTGATTAAATACCAAATCCAATGGCTTAATTTTTGTTTCGGACCAAGATACATTGAAATTCTGCAATCTTAATCCCCAATCTGAACCAGGCGTAAACCATCCAGTAATCTCAGTACCAATATTTTCCAGTGGCGGCACTTCAGCCAACCAATTGAGTGGTACCTCAGACACCACCATCTCGCCTTCAAAATCCAACGCACCACCAGGATGAATATCGAACCACAGTTGACCACTAGATTTGGCCTCAAGCCTTTCTAAATTGGCGAATAACTGCGGCAGTACAGTCTTTATCAGCGCTAGTGCAGGCTGAGATAAATTGAAGTCAGATAGGCGTAGATAGCCATCGGCATGGAATGACTCAAGGTCTGCAGGGTCACCAATACCTTCCAGCAACAAGTAAGCTGGAACATCTTGGTCAGATAGACGTAAGGATAATTCAGCACGATGAAAATCAGCATCATTTTCCAATCTCACATCATCGCTATGCACCTGTATCTGTTTGCCTGAAAAGAACTGTAGATTTGCGACAACAGACTGTATATGAATTAAGCGGCTATAAAAAAGCGGGTCCAAAATAAGCGACAAATCGGCTTGAGGCTCACCCTCAAGGCCTTTAATACTCCAGTTGCCCGAACTATCCTCTACGGCATTAAAAACTAGCTGTTCAATACTTAACTCTCGCCAAATCGGCGATTGGAATTTAAGACTACTGAAAACATCGAGATTAGCACGACCCTGATCCAGGGAAATGGCAACATCAGCATCCTCGGTAATAATCTCAACCTTATCGACCTCCAAGATCGGGACTAATCTAGGCCATTCGCCTCGCAACTGTCCCAGTGTCGCTTCCATGCCTGTATTTTCAGTAATAAACGTCTGAAGGCTTGGACGCAGCTGATCAATACCGCCAATAGTCTGACGCCCAATCACAATCAAAATAACCATGCCAATAATCAATAATGCAATCAATCGCCAAAACCAACGGCTGGCAATATGCATTATTTTTGATAGCGACTGATTCATAGATTAAACCGGAATAATATCAAAGTGATCTCGCGCAAATAGATCCTCTGCGCGAAACTGAATGGTACAACCAATAAATGCCTCCAAATCAGCTACTTGAGCAGAGTCCTCATCCAACAATCGCTCAATAACCGCCGAACAGGCCAACACTCGCAATTGTTCGCATTCATAGGCACGGGCAACCCTTAATATTTCACGCAACACTTCATAGCTAACTGTCTCCGCTGACTTTATCGTGCCCCCACCACCGCAGGTCGGACAGTCCTCGCAGAGAACGCGACCCAAGCTCTCACTGGTGCGCTTGCGCGTAACCTGCACTAATCCTAATTCAGTTACGCCCGATATAGCGGTCTTGGCGCGATCTCGGTCGAGGGCCTTTTCAAAACTACGCAATACCTGACGCTTATGCTCAGCACTCTGCATATCAATAAAATCGACAATAATAATGCCACCCAAATTTCGCATACGCAGCTGTCTAGCAACAGCAACCGCAGCCTCTAGGTTGGTTTTGTAAATGGTCTCCTCAAGATTGCGATGGCCAACAAATCCCCCTGTATTAACATCGACGGTCGTCATCGCCTCAGTCTGGTCTATCACCAGATGACCACCTGATTTTAGCGATACCGATCGCTGCAATGCCTTCGCTATCTCGCCCTCAATACCATGGAGGAAGAACAACGGACGCTCGCCAGGATAATGCTCGATTAAACTGGCCATTTCAGGACTAAATTTATTGGCAAAATGATTTAGCTTCTCCAACACTTCCCGAGAGTCCACTAATATTTTTTCTACCTCATCGCTCGCCATATCTCGCAATGCTCGCTTATAGAGCGGCAATTCCTCATGGATACAGCAGGGGCCTTTAACTTGAGATTGACTCGACTCAACATGCTGCCACAATCGCTGTAAATAACGCATATCCGACCGCAATGCAGAAGCTGAGACACCATCCGCAACCGTCCGCACAATGAAACCACCGGCTCTATCAAGCTCAGTTTCTGTTGCAGCACTCTCAATAATATCTTTAAGGCGCTCGCGCTCCTGCTCATCTTCAATGCGCTGAGATATGCCGTTGTGATCATTTTTATCCATATACACTAAATAGCGGGAAGCTAATGACAGCTGTGTAGTGAGCCGCGCGCCCTTACTACTGATAGGGTCTTTAATGACCTGTACCAAAATCTCCTGACCCGTGCGCAACAGTTGCTGAATATCCGATATTGCGCCTTGCTCGGTTTGTGGTTGATACAAGTCATCGACATGCAAAAATGCCGTGCGCTCTTCACCAATATCCAGAAAGGCCGCCTGCATACCTGGCAGCACACGAACCACAATAGCCTTATAGATATTGCCGACCAGACCGCGTTTCTGACTGCGTTCTATGGAAATTTCTTGCGGCACACCATTTTCTACCAACGCTACGCGGGTCTCGACAGGCGTAATATTGATAAGAATTTCTCGACTCATAGTATTTTCCGCATAAGATAACTTCTGTCGTTATTACAACATCAACTATACAGCTTTAGCGTCCTGCCACAGAGGGATCGCAAACTGTTTCAACAGCACTTCAGTTTCAGCAATTGGCAAACCCACAACGCCACTATAACTTCCCTCAAGATGAGCAACAAAAATAGCCCCAAAGCCCTGTATTGCGTAACCACCGGCTTTGCCCAATGGCTCTCCAGTCTGCCAGTAATTGTCGCAGTCTTGCGCACTAATAGAGCGAAAAGTCACCCGAGTCTCAGACAATAGCATACTGCGCTTAATCCCATTATCTACGGCTACCGCAGACAATACGCTATGCGTCTTATCTGATAGCGCCAGCAGCATTCTTCGAGCATCAGAACGGTCACTAGGCTGCCCAAAAACCTGCTGACCACAAACTACCGCAGTATCAGCACCCAACACAGCGACCCCCTGTCGTTGGTCAATACGACCCGTGGCGGCCTTCTCCACCGCCATACGCGTCACATAATCAACGGCAGATTCCCCGTGCCGTTGACTCTCATCAATATTGGCGGGCGCGACAGTAAAATGCACTCCAATCTGAGCCAATAGAGCTGCACGACGAGGAGAGGCAGAGGCAAGGATAAGATCTGAGTCTGACAAAATAATTCCCTAACAGGAAGCTGGTAAACTAGCGATAGGCAGAATTTAAAGTAGCAACAAATTTATCTACCACAATCCACACAATCGCGCTGGTCAGACCCAAAATAGGGACATGCGCGAAATTCATAGGCATATCCCAAATCGAGAATAATGCAGCTTCTAGCAGTTCGGTTAACACCACCAGAATAAATATCAGCACCGCGCGATGAAAATATGAAAAGTAGGTCAGCCAACGGCTCATCAGATGAGCAATTGCGCCGCAGACAGCAAAAACCAAAACATAATGACCTAGGCCTGTACGAAATAGCGCATCGGCCAACAGTCCAACAAATGCCGCAAAGCCAATACCGAAATAAGTCGGCTGATAGAGGATCCAAGCGACAGCGGTCAGCATCAAGAAATTGGGCCGCCACAGAATCCAGTCTCCGGATACAGGGATAAGTTGAAAAATAACGGCGACTACTAGTGAGATAATAACCGGCGTCATTAAGTTACCGGGATTCAACGACCACTCCCATCGACAGTCCTAGTGTCGGAGGTAAACACCAATAGAAGGTGTCGACTGCGATCGAGCTGAGCTGAAGGATCGACTTCCACATCGACAAAGGTCTCACCTAGGCCCTGCTTGATAGTCGAGACAGTACCCACAGGGTAGCCCGCTGGGAAACGCTCACCGAGACCAGAACTAACTAACTGATCACCTTCAACGATATCCGCCGTCGGCGACACAAATCGCAGTCTCATACGATTGTAGTCAGAGGTACCCTCAACAATGGAGCGAACGCCATTACGCAACACTTGGACCGGAAGAGCATGGGAGCTATCGGTAATTAGCATAGCGACACTATGACCGCCAGAGACTGAAATAATCTGCCCCATAAGACCATCAGCATCAAGAATTGGCTGACCGACATAGACGCCATCATCACGACCTCGGTCAATAGTTACCGTGTGGCTATAGGGGCTGGGAGAGACGCCAATCACCTCTGTTACCAACACACTATCCATGAGTAGCTCCGTTGCATTGAGCAACTGGCGTAACCGCATATTTTCCGCCGCCAGTTCCGACATGCGCTGTAGCTGGCCACGATGGATAAGACTCTCTTGTTTGAGGCGAGTGTTCTGTTGTTCGATAATCGTTCGGGAGGTTACATTAAGTTGACCCCATTCCTGAATACGGCTAGGAATATTGGTAATCCAGTAGAGTGGCCGCACCATATTGTCAGCCACACGATAAACCGACGACAACCAAGACGTACCGTTATCCAGAAACATTAAGCCAAAGGCAACGAGACTGACAAGAAAAATCTTGCGCAGAGGAGAGGAAGACTTGGCAAATACATTTTTCATAAGCCCAATCCACAGTGCCCTTTATAACAGCACCAGCTATCTAAACTGGCAACCACTCAACATTAATGAGTTAATGTATCCAATCCACTATTATCCATCATCTCGAGAGCTTCCCCGCCACCTCGAGCAACACAGGTAAGCGGCTCTTCAGACAGAATCACCGGCAAGCCGGTTTCATGGGTCAGCAAACGATCGAGATCTCGGAGCAGAGCACCGCCACCGGTCAGAACAACGCCAGTTTCAGCAATATCAGATGCCAACTCAGGTGGTGACTGTTCTAATACCCGTTTAACCGCTTGCACAATGCCGGCAAGGGGCTCCTGCAATGCTTCCAATATTTCATCACTGGTTAGAGTAAAGCTTTTCGGTACACCCTCCGCCAAATTACGGCCGCGCACATCAATCTCACGCACTTCTTTAGCTAGGTAGGCAGCGCCGATTTCCATCTTGATACGCTCAGCAGTGGTATCACCAATGACGCTTCCGTACTTACGACGCACAAAGTTAACGATAGCCTCATCAAAACGGTCACCACCAATGCGCACAGAATCAGAGAACACCACACCATTAAGTGACAAAATCGCAATTTCAGTGGTACCACCACCAATATCCACAACCATGGAGCCCACCGCCTCTTCAACTGGCAGACCTGCGCCAATAGCAGCTGCCATCGGCTCTTCAATTAGAAACACCTCTCGAGCACCGGCACTGTAGGCCGACTCTTTGATCGCGCGCTTCTCCACTTCTGTCGCCATACAGGGAACGCAAATCAGCACTCGCGGACTAGGGGGAACCAAACTTTTTGAATGTACTTTTTTGATAAAGTGCTGGAGCATTTTTTCGGTCACCTGAAAATCGGCAATAACACCGTCCTTTAACGGACGGATCGCCGTAATATTACCCGGTGTGCGTCCCAACATACGCTTGGCATCAACACCCACTGCCTCAACAATTTTTTGGCCCAGATGCTGACGGATAGCAACTACCGATGGCTCGTTTAAAACAATGCCTTTTTCGCGCACGTAAATAAGGGTATTAGCAGTTCCCAGGTCGATCGACAGATCACTAGAGAAAAAACCGCGTAGCTTTTTGAATAACATCGACTTGTAGTCCTCAACCACCGCCCACCACCCTTAGGTGCAGACAGATAAAATTAACGTTCTATGATTTAACCTTGCTCAGCTATATGATTCACAACAAAAGCACGGTTTTATTAATGTTGGGGCGAATTCTAGCCGATCTTTGGCAAAAGATCCCACTACTGTGCAAAAAAAACTCAAAACAGGCCAAAAACAAGCCAAAACCCCGAGAATAGCGGATTTTAGCGGCTTAAACTCCTAACTTAAATCAACTAAAGGTTGATAATGCAGTGGTTAGTTGTGAAAATTGCGGCGCTGGAAACATTCGTATTACAGCCAACCTAGAGACCTGAAAATGAGCATAGAACGGCATGAAATTGAGAAGCTGGCGACATTAGCCCGTATTGCCATAGACGACAGTACCATCAATGAAGTAAGCGAGCGTCTGAGTAGCGTTTTAGCCTTAGTCGACCAACTGCAAGCTGCCGATACCACTGGCGTCAGCGCAATGTCACATCCCATGCAGGCCATTCAGCGCCTGCGAGAAGATGAGGTTACCGAGCT
>CBFHVP010000012.1:0-31909 GCA_965659315.1 uncultured Porticoccaceae bacterium
ATATGCAAATGGCGCGCATGCGAGCCATAGAAAATAGAAAACCGCTAATGCGGGGCACCAATAATGGTGTTACTGCATTGGTCAACTACCGAGGTGAGATCGATCAACAACTTGAGCAGTACAGTGCCGGTGAACTCAGCGGCACTATAAGGCCCAGAATGGGCCAGACCGCCTTCACTAGAGTGGGCAGTTGGCCAACGGTGTTGTTGTCACTATTGATTTGTCTCAGTTTGATGATCAAAAGGTGGTTAACAAACAAAGAGGACGAATAAAATGAGATTAATACTAAAAATCGCTCTAAGCCTTGCTGTATTGATGGCTTTTCCTGTTAGCGCCCTAGAAGTGGGTGATCAAGCGCCCAACTTTACTCTGCAGGGAACCGACGGCAAAACTTATACCTTGGATCAATTCCGCGACAAACAAGCCATTGTGATTGCCTGGTACCCGATGGCCTTCACCAGTGGTTGTACCATTGAATGTAAATCGTTAGCTCAAAATGGTCATCTACTAAAGAAACTCGATGTAACCTACTTTATGGCCAGCGTCGATAAACTTGAGAGCAATCAGGCATTCGCCGAAGAAAATGAAGCCGACTTCCCACTGCTGAGCGATCCCAGTAAAGAAGTTGCCAAGGCCTACGATGTATTGGCTTTTTACGGCGTACCCAAACGTCACACATTTTATATTGGCAAAGACGGTAAGATTCTATTTATCGATCGCAATATCAATGCTGCGACTTCCGCGCAAGATATGGCCGCGAAACTAGTCGATCTCGGCATTCCCGCACGTCAACCCAGCTAAGACCCAACGATAGGCCCCAATTAATTAATGCCAGTCTAACCGCTGTTAGACTGGCGCTTCTTCCCCTATAATTCACGGCTATTACAAGCAACCCCTAACAGCAGTGAATTTTCATGACCATCGAACAGCATTATGATCCCGCCACCATAGAACGGGACGCACAACAGTATTGGACCGACAACCATACCTTTGAGGTCAGTGAAGATCCCGATAAAGAAAAGTTCTACTGCCTGGCCATGTTTCCTTACCCCAGCGGCAAGCTCCATATGGGCCACGTACGCAACTATACAATTACTGATGTAATTGCTCGCTACCAGCGTATGCAGGGCAAAAACGTGCTTCATCCCATGGGCTGGGATGCGTTTGGTCTACCCGCAGAAAATGCGGCTATTCAAAATAAAACTGCGCCCGCTAAATGGACCCATGAAAATATCGCCTATATGAAAGCTCAGCTAAAATCACTCGGCTTTGGTATTGATTGGTCAAGGGAGCTGGCGACTTGCGAGCCGAACTATTACAAATGGGAACAGTGGTTTTTCACTAAACTCTACGAAAAAGGCTTGGTGTATAAAAAGACTAGCGCGGTTAATTGGTGCCCTCATGACGCCACAGTACTCGCTAATGAGCAAGTGATTGAGGGCTGTTGCTGGCGCTGCGACACTCCAGTAGAACGCAAAGAGATACCTCAGTGGTTTATCGGTATCACCGACTATGCCGAGCAACTACTCGACGATCTGGATGACCTAGACCAGTGGCCTGAGCAAGTTAAAACCATGCAGCGCAATTGGATTGGCAAGAGTCGCGGGGTTAATATGACCTTTAAACTCTCCGAGGCAGTCGCTGAACGCCATAGCTTTGACGTCTATACCACTAGGCCTGACACATTGATGGGCGTCACCTATCTCACACTGGCCACGCAGCATCCGATTGCCTTACAGGTAGCACAGTCCAACCCAGACTTAGCAGCCTTTATTCAACAATGTCAGACGCAGCAGGTATCGGAAGCCGAAATGGCGACAATGGAAAAAGTGGGTATGGATACGGGCATTAGCGCAGTACATCCATTGACCGGCGAGTCTGTGCCAGTTTGGGTTGGCAACTATGTGCTTATGGACTACGGATCAGGCGCGGTAATGGCGGTACCCGGCCATGACCAACGCGATCATGAATTTGCCAAAAAATACCAACTGCCCATCAAACAGGTAGTGGCGCCCAGTGACGGCAGTGCCTGCGATATCGATCAGGCGGCCTTTACTGATAAAGGCGTGCTGGTTAATTCCGCTGACTATAACGGCTTGGAATTCAACGCCGCCTTCGATGCTATCGCTAGTGCACTCGAGGCCAAAGGCCAAGGGTCAGTAACCACTAACTATCGCCTGCGCGACTGGGGTGTTAGTCGTCAGCGCTATTGGGGATCACCCATTCCTATGTACAACTTAGCAGAGGGAGGCGAGATCCCTGTACCACTGGAAAAGCTACCGGTATTACTGCCGACTGATGTCGAGATGGACGGTATCCAATCACCGATTAAAGCCGATATCGAGTGGAAAAAGACCCAGCACAATGGTCAGTCGGTTGAACATGAAACAGATACATTCGATACTTTTATGGAGTCCTCTTGGTACCACGCTAGATTTACCTGTGCTGATTCAGACAACGCGATGCTAGACCCTCAGCGTGCCAATTACTGGTTGCCCGTGGATCAATATGTCGGCGGTATTGAACATGCGATCTTGCATCTGCTCTATGCCCGCTTTTACCACAAATTACTGCGTGATGAAGGTCTGGTGGAAAGTAGCGAACCGTTTAAGAGCCTACTCTGCCAAGGAATGGTATTAGCCGAATCTTTTTATACCGAAACCGATGGTCGTAAACAATGGCTGGCACCCTCACAAGTCAGTGTTGAGCGTGATGAAAAAGGTCGCACGATTACTGCCAGTGAAATCGCAACAGGCAATAAGGTGCATAGTGGCGGCATTACCAAGATGTCAAAATCAAAGAATAATGGCGTCGATCCACAGACGGCAATTGATAAGCACGGTGCCGATACTGTACGTCTATTTACCATGTTTGCCGCACCCCCAGAACAAACGCTGGAGTGGAGCGATGATGGTGTTGCTGGCGCCCATCGATTCCTGCGCAAACTCTGGACTATGGTCAGCAACCATCTGCAACAGCCAGATTTAGCTGACCTAGATATTGCTGCGCTGACTGATGCGCAAAAAGATCTGCGTCGCAAGACCCACGAAACTATTAGTAAAGTGAATGATGACTACGGACGCCGTAATACATTTAATACTGCTATTGCCGCAGTGATGGAGTTATTGAATGAAGTGTCTAGGCTGTCTGATCAGGAAGCGCAAAGTATTGCCGTGCGTCATGAAGCTCTGACTAGTTCCGTACTCCTGCTGTCGCCCATTGCCCCTCATATCTGCCATAGACTGTGGCATGCGCTCGGTCATACGGGTGCTGTTGCCGATGCGACTTGGCCCCGCGTAGACGAAGCCGCCTTAGTGCGCAGCAGTATTGAAATGGTCGTTCAGGTCAATGGCAAGGTACGTGGCAAAATTGAAGTGGCTGCCGATGCTGCTAAGGAGCAGGTTGAGAAACAAGCGCTCGAAGATGCTAATGTATTGCGTTTTACTGATGGAGTGACTATACGTAAAATTATTGTCGTTCCTGGACGATTGGTGAATATAGTCGCCAACTAATTTTCTGCTGAGAGCATTGTTATGAGAATTCAAACACTACTGCTAGTTGCTACCCTTGTCCTTGTAACCGCGTGCGGTTGGCAGTTACGCAATAGTCAAATAATTCCTCAGAGTCTCGGCAGTCTGCATCTCTCTTCTGCAGATTCTCACAGTAATCTTGTCGCTGAACTCACTAGAGCACTCGATGTATATGGAGTAAAGGTGGTGGCTGATGCCGATGCTGCCAACTACTCTGTCGTTATTGTCGATTTTAAAAGTACTAGGCGTATCGGAACCACCAATGCTAGCGCACGTGTGGCAGAATATCAGCTAAATGAAGAGGTAGAGTTTCTTATTGTAGACGCCAAAGGAAATAACCTTATCCCTCTGTCTACTGCATCGGTTGAGCGTGTATATGAGTTTAACGAGCGTGATGTTCTGGCTTCCGATAATGAAGAGCAATTGATTAAAGAAGAAATGCGTGCTTATATTATCTACCAAATTCTCAATCGACTGCGCCTGATCCCAGAGAATGCCGCTGAGAGTAAGGGATAAGGGATCCGCTGTGAAAATAAAAGCGGAGCAACTGAACGCCCATCTGCAAAAGCAGCTTATGCCAATTTATGTGGTTAGTGGCGATGAACCTCTGCTGACGCAGGAGTCCGTTGATGCAGTGCGTGCCGCTGCCCAACAGCAAGGCTTTGCCGAGCGCGAGCTATTTTATTTTGAGGGCAACCCTGCGCACTTCGATTGGAATCCCGTTATCAATGAAGCCAACTCCCTATCGTTGTTCGCTGATAAAAAAGTCTTGGAGATACGTGTTGCTAATGGCAAGCCAGGCGATAAAGGCAGTAAAGCGATAGTCGAGATATGTGCCAATTTAAATCCAGATAATTTACTGCTGATTGTTCTACCTAAACTCGACAAAGGTGTTCAAAATAGTAAATGGCTAAAAACACTTGAGTCACTTGGTGCTCATATTCAAGTGTGGCCAGTCACTGGCGCCCAGCTTCCACGATGGATACAGCAACGGCTTCAGACTGCCGGCATCGAAGCCAATAATGAAGCGGTACAAATTTTAGCCGATCGGGTCGAAGGTAATCTTCTCGCCGCAGTGCAGGAAATAGAGAAGTTAAAACTTCTGGCGCTGGATGGTGTTGTCGATGCCAAGCTAATGTCATCGGTAGTTGCGGATAGTGCCAGATACAATTTATTCGACTTTATTGACCGCATGTTAATGGGCGATGCTCAGGCCGCTGCTCGCTCTTTGCGCGGGTTACAAAATGAAGGCACTGACGCGGTACCCTTGCTATGGGCGATTACCAGAGAGCTACGACTGCTGGTCGTGGCGAGTGAAAAAGTGAGTCGGGGCGGCCATGCCGATGCTGCGCTAAAAAGTGCCGGTGTCTGGGACAAACGAATCCCGATGCTACGCAATGCGCTACGACGATTGAGCCCCGCCTATCTGCGCATGCTATTACATCAGGCTGGCGCGATTGATCGTGGCATCAAAGGCCAGAGAAAAGCTCAGGTATGGGACGAAATGGCAACATTGGTGCTGTCATTGGCCGGCAGTTCAACACTTCAACCCAGCAATATCAAAATATTATTGGAAAACTAAGCGTTAAACCAGCCACAGGTAAACCACGGTGGTAATCACTGCCACGCCAATTAAGTTGAGTGCAAAACCTTCACGCACCATTTGTTCGACTGTTATTTTCCCCGTACCAAAGACTATTGCGTTAGGCGCTGTAGCTACCGGTAACATAAAAGCACAGCTAGCCGATAACGCCGCTGGTAACATAAGCGTCGCAGGCTCGAAACCGGCGCCCAAGGAAGCCGCAGCCAAAATTGGCATTAATAAGGTGGTAGTGGCTGTATTACTGGTTATCTCAGTTAAAAAAGTCACTGCCAGAGCGACAATGGCGATAATCGCAATAATCGATAATCGAGTAACACCAGAGAGAGATTGCCCAATAGCATCACTGATACCGGTGACAGCAAACGCTTTAGCAATGGCGATGCCGCCTGCAAATAACAGTAACACCCCCCAGTGAATACTAGAGGCTGACTGCCAGTCCAGCAATTTGCCGCCCTTACCATTGGGTAAGACAAACATTAACACCACCGATGTCAGCGCCACCGCGGCATAATTGGCGCTGGGCACATTAAACCAGCTACTCCAGCCGCCAAAGGGCTCTCGCAGTGTAATCCACGCTAATGCGGTTAGACTAAACAATGTGAGTACTCTGACTTCTTCAGAACGCCAAACACCAACTTTGGGGATAAGCAGTGGTTGGCCTCTATTAAGATTTCGTGTGACCCAAATACCAGCCAATGGGACCATCATCAAAACTACAGGCAGTGCCCAAAGCATCCACTGACCGAAGCCAATAGACGTTCCGGTAGCCTCAGCATACACCTTAAGGAATATAACATTAGGTGGTGAACCAATCGGCGTACCAAGCCCACCAATACTGGAGGCGTAGGCAATACCTAAAAATAATGGCACGGCTAATTTTTGCGCCGCACTATCGCTATCAGCACTTTCTAACACCGCATAGGCCACAGGCAATAACATTAAGGTGGTAGCGGTATTAGACACCCACATACTCAAAACCGCCGCGGCCACCATAAAGCCAAACACCAATCGGCGCTGATCATAAGCGCCAAAAAAATTAACTAGATACAGAGCAAGACGTCTGTGAGCACCGCTTTTTTCCATCGCTTTGGACAGCATGGCACCGCCCATTAGTAATAAGATCAGTGGGTCGCCGTAGGCTAGAGCCACTTGCTTACCATCGAGAATTCCCACTAACGGGAAGACTCCCAAAGGGATCATTGAAGTCGCAGGAATTGGAATAGGTTCAAAAATCCACCAGAGCGCACAAAGTAGCGTTAATCCGGCGGCAAGTGCGGCTTGTTGTGCCCAGCCCAACGACATCATCATAAAGGTCAACGCCATTGCTGCCGCAGGGGCAATAAATAGAGACCAACGTTTAAGTTGCGGCGTCATTAATCTTCATCCTCCAGTGCGTAGTCACCCTGCTCATACGCCTGAATAATTGACACGGCATGGGCATGGTCGGCGTTATTAACGGCAATAGATAAATGCCCCAGTGCCGGCAAGTCACCCAATCCACCCTGCAATGCCACACCTTGAAGGAAAACCTGCAGTCCAGCCTGCTCCATCAGACCAGCTAATAACTGCGCTTCAAAATAGTCACTGCCCTGATAAACCGCTATCAACCCAGTCTCCGGCGCACTAACAGTAGCAACCAAACGGCAATCACACCGGCGCTGTTGGCCACAAAGTCCCAGAAATCACCGTAACGATAACTGGTCATAGATTGCGCAATCTCCAGTGACAAACCAAAGCCCATCACCATAACCGCCAGCAGGAACAGGGAAAGAGAGCTACCATAGGCCTGTACAGCAATAAAATAGAGGCTCGCATAGAGAACCGCATGAGCGACTTTATCTTGCAGTTCAAACAGTTGTGTACCCGTTGTCGGCACCAGCGAAACAACCACTGCAGCCAACGCACAGAGCCAAAACAGTATTCGGTAATAAGTAGGTTTGATCATTAATAGCCCCCTTGTCAGTCCATTAACCTAAATGACGATTAAGCTGCTGATAGCGCTCAACCGTTCCCACATCCCACCACTGGCCAGTGTGGACTTCGCCGGCTACGCGCCCCCGCTTTATCGCTGGCATTAACGCCTCAAGCCAACGAAAAGCCGGCTGATTGGGATGAGCTAATTGATAGTCGGCAAATAACGTTGGGCGCAACAAACTAATACCGCTGAAAGTAAAGTTTGGACTATCAGTGCAGCTGACTAACTTATCTGACAAAGCAAAATCGCCGCACAGATGATGGTCGGGATTGTTGACCAACAATAGCCAAGCATCAAGCGTCTGATCTAGCTGTGCTTCGGCCACCTTATTTAAACAAAAATCCGTCCACACATCGCCGTTAATGAGTAAAAAGGGGCTGTTACCCAAAAGTGGCAGAGCTTTGGCGATCCCCCCCCCAGTCTCGAGCGGCTGCGGTTCGCGGGACCAACTGATTTGCACACCAAAGTCACTGCCATCGCCAAAATAGTCCTCGATCTGATCGGCCAACCAACTGGTATTTATCACCAAATCAGTAATACCTACCGCCGCCAGACGCTCAATATGATGTTGCAACAACGGTTTACCTGCCACCCTCAACAATGGTTTAGGTGTGCTATCGGTTAATGGTCGCAGACGTTTACCATATCCTGCGGCAAGGATCATCGCTTTCATTGGTCAGCCACGCTTTTAGCCGAATACCAACTCTGCGATGGCAGTAACGGGTTAATACGTTGCCGAAACCAATGACAAAACGCCTGAGTCTCTGGATATTGACTAGCAGCCTCTAGGCTGTAATCGATTACCAAAGGGAGATCTTGTAGATAATGATGTTTACCGTCTCGTAGTGATAAACGGGCAAAAATACCCATCACCTTGATATGGCGCTGTAATCCCATTAGATCAAACCAACGCAAAAATTCGGTGTCGTCAATATTTAAGTCTGTATCAGCATCTATCAACCGCTGTTTAAAGGCCAATACCCGCTGACGAACCTGCGCCGCCGGCCAACGAATATAGCAGTCCTTTAATAAAGAGACCAAATCGTAAGTGATGGGCCCCCACACTGCATCCTGAAAATCAATAACACCTAAGTCGCGATTGGCTAACTGCATAAGGTTGCGTGAATGGTAGTCCCGATGGACGACCACCTGAGGTTGCTGCACCGCATTATCGATCAGGCTAGCAAATAATTTGTCGAGCATTGTCATTTCTTCGTGATCTAGACTAACATCCAATAATTTAGTGACAAACCACTGATAAAACAGGGCCATTTCGTCGGCCAACCGCTGGGAGTCGTAATGAGGAAAGAGCTGATCATTGGGCGACAACTGCTGAATTTGTAGCAGGCAAGTCTCCGCATGAGTGTAAAGGTCGTCCACGGACTGAGGATTTAGCAGCGGGAGTAATAGCTGTTCGCCAAAATCTTCTAGCAGCATAAATCCCGACTCATAATCTATCGCATAAATAATCGGTGTGCGCACACCGTGCGCTTGCAGTGCATGAGATTTATTGACGTAGGCACAGTTATCCTCCTTAGCGGGGGGCGAATCGACCGCGATCAAGCTGGGCACTGTATTTGTTCGATAATAACGACGAAAGCCCGCATCACCCGCTAAGGGTGTTATTTGCGAAGGTTGCTGTTGCTCTATTGCCTCAGGAACAGAGATCTCAACCCAATCGAGAAATCGTTGATAATGCTGATTAGACAAGCGTTTACCCCTTATTTTTATGCTATTTCGCCAAAGCTGACGTCACTGTGACCAAATCTAACGTTTATAGTGAAATAAAGTCGCCATTCTAGCCTATTTCGGGCAATTAGAGGGCTCTACTCAAGCAAGATATCAGGTAATATAAACGCTGGGATTAAAATGTTTGGATTTCAGTTTTGCACGCAGCTATTACACATCGCAATCAATCAAATAACTACCTTCAGTATCTTGTACTGTTGCTTGTTTTTGCTGCTCTGCCGTTACAATCAATAAATGCTGAAGAAACTATGGCTGAGTGGAACTGCACAGCAGACGACAAAGGCGATTGGCGATGTAATCAAGAAATAATTGCGACATCGCTTAATAAACAGTCTCTACAACAGACTGACCGCCTGCCAATTCGCAAACTGCGCCAACAGCAAGTGAATAATCCAGACGAACCCCGAGTCGCCAAGGTGAGCAACCTCGACTGGATGCTGGAGCAGGATATGTCTGCACAGCAAAAAGCAATGATCGATCGAAACTGCTGTGGTGGCTATATTGAACCCGAAAGAGACTATCCAGATGCCGATGTAGACCCGAACGAAGCCTCGATACGGCTCAATGCTAACAGCACCGAAGCGCTGAGTAAAAATGTCGCCCTATTGGAGGGTGATGTACAAATATCACAGGGTTACCGGCAAATCAGAAGCAATAAGGCCACCGTAGACCAAGTTGCGCGACGAGTGGACCTGCAAGGAGATGTGCGTTTTCGTGAACCAGGCATACTGCTGATGGGTGACAGTGCCGAGATCGATATTGATAGCAAAGAGGTCGAATTTGACAATGCCACTTACGTGCTACACGAGAACTCGGTTAGAGGCTCGGCAGACACCCTGACACGCACCCAAGATGGCATTATCGTTATTAATGACTCCACCTATTCTACCTGCCCACCAGATGACAATGCTTGGCAGTTAGTCACCAATGAAATTGCTATTGATCAAAACTCGGGATTTGCCACGATTAAAAATGCCCAACTGCAGGTTAAGGGAGTGCCGGTATTCTATGTTCCCTACGTGAAATTTCCTGTCGATGACCGCCGCTCATCTGGTTTACTGTTCCCCAATATTGAAACCGGTAGTGAGAATGGCCTTGACTTCGCTCAACCGATTTACTGGAACATCGCACCCAATTACGATGCCACCATTACTCCTCGCTATATTGAAAAACGCGGCGCAAGTGTGGCAGCGGAATTGCGCCACCTTAGCCAATGGTCCTATACCGAGATTTCAGGGGGCTATTTAGCTAATGATAAAGGCGGCGATGATGAGGATGATATAGATCCCAAAACTGGACTGCCTCGTCATTTAGGGGAAGACCGTCACCTCTATAAAGTCAGCCATAACGGTGGTATCAATCAACCTTGGTCAACTTTCCTAGATCTAAATTATGCTAGTGACGAAGATTACATCCGCGACTTGGGCAACCTGTCGCAGACAGATAACAGTAGGACTCACCTACAGCGACGCGCTTCATTAGGCTATCAAACTGAGCACTGGAATTACCGTCTAAAAACCCAAGACTATCAAGTGATCACCCGAGGTCTCGCTGATCAGTATTCTTTAGAACCTGAGATTGCCATCGATGGCTACTACAGATTTGGCAATTCATTGGTACTTGAACTCAAAAATCGTTATTCGGTTTTTGATCATAGCGACCCTAATCTTGTCACTGGTAGTCGCAATCGACTGGATTATAGTCTGAGCTGGGACAAGCGTTGGACATGGGGCTATATCCAACCGCAGGCCAATTTTAAGCATATTTCCTATAGTTTAGACGCTGGGGATAACATGACGCTCGCTGAGAGGAGTCCATCAATCTCAGTGCCTGTTTATTCTGTTGATACAGGCATGTTCTTTGAACGCGATTTTAACTGGCTTACAAACTTTCAACAGACTCTTGAGCCTAGACTTTTTTATATCAAATCTGATTTTGAAAATCAGTCCACGTTGCCAGATTTTGATACCTCAGCGTTTACCCCTTCTTATAACCAGCTATTCAGTGATACACGCTTTAGTGGTGGTGATCGTATTGCCGACAACAATCGTCTTACCATAGGGCTAACAAGTAGATTTATTAATAAGACGACTGGTCAAGAACGCTTTAGAGTCAGTGTTGCTCAGTCGATATTTTACGAAGATCGTCGCGTGACAATAATGCCAACTAACTCAGCCAATGAAATCGCTGAACTGACCAGAGATCAATCGCCTTTGGCTATTGAACTGGCGGCGCGGTTCAGCAGCAATTGGCAATTTACTGGCGATATTATTTATGATGATCGCGACGACGAAGTGGATAAAGCGAGCTTGGGAATGCGCTACAATGACAATCAAAATCGCTTGTTCAACCTCACTTACAGACATAATCGACAACTAGCGAGAATTTTCGATAGTACCGAGATAGATCAGGATATTGAGCAGGTGGATATTTCGGCCTTTGTGCCAACAGGCAATAATTTAAACTGGGTTGGCCGTTGGAATTATGATTTTACCAATGATCGGGAACTAGAAACCTTTGCTGGCCTCGAATACAACAACTGTTGCTGGCGCGCTAGCCTAGTATTTAGACGTTGGTTGGACCGTCAAGATGAAATACTGCTACCGGAGCAGAACCTAAAAACAAATTCTGGTATTTTCTTTCAAATCCAATTTAAAGGTCTGGCTAGTGTTAATAGCCGGGTGGACGCAATGCTTAAAAATGGTATCTATGGCTATGAACCTCTGGAAAACTTTTAAATCACTCTCAACTGCGATTGTCGTAGCGAGTGCAATGGCACTCTCGTTAGGAGCCACCGCTCAGGTGCAAATATTGGATAAAGTCATCGCCATTGTGGATGACGATGTGGTGCTACAGACTGAACTTGACGCGCGACTGGCAGTAATCTACGCACAGATTCAGGCATCGGGAACCCAAGCGCCACCACAAGATATTCTGGTACAACAGGTACTGGAGCGACTAATCTCAGAGCGACTGCAATTGAATATCGCCTATAACGCTGGTGTGCGAATTACTGACGAAGAAGTCAATCAAGCTATGGCGCGGATCGCTGCCAACAACAAACTAAGCATGGAAGAGTATATCGCGAAAATTCACTCCGAAGGCGGCACCGTGGCCAATGTGAGAGAAGATATACGCAACGAAATTTCTATAATGCGTGTACAGCAAGGCAAGGTTATGCGGCGCATTCAAATTAGCGAACAAGAATTGGATAACTTCCTTAATTCAGAGGAGGGACGCTTCCTAACGAGCCCTGATGTCAATGTTGGGCAAATCTTGTTGTCAGTACCGACAGGCGCCGGCAATGATGAAATCGATAGCATTATGGATCGCGCCAAAGACTTACTTGAGCAAATAAACAACGGCACAGATTTCCGCCAACTGGCAATAGCTAACTCCGCAGATCAATCGGCACTTCAGGGTGGCGATTTGGGTTGGCGCAAAATGGCGCAATTACCTGGCGTATTTATCGATGCAGTTGAACAATTGGAATTAAATGAGGTTTCCGAACCAATTCGCAGTGCTGCGGGCTTCCATTTACTAAAACTCTATGAGCGTCGCGGTGGCGGTGAGCGTCTCGTAGAACAGCACTTTGCCCGCCATATTCTTATCAAACCGAACCAGATACGAGATGAGCAGGCGACTATCAGCCAACTGAACGAACTGCGAGATCGTGCGCTTGCCGGTGAAGATTTTGGTGACCTATCAAAGGAATTCTCTGAGGATCCAGGTTCAGCACTAAAACGAGGTGAACTGGGCTGGTCAACCCCTGGCATGTTCGTGCCCGAATTTGAAGACACCATGAATAGTATTGCGTTAAATGAAATCAGTGAGCCTTTTAGCTCGCAGTTTGGCTGGCATATATTGCAAGTCACAGAGCGAAGAAATGAGGATTTTAGCTCCACCATTCTGCGCAATAATGCGGCCAATATGTTGCGCCAACGCAAGTATGAAGAAGAGCTACAAGTATGGCTGCAAGAAATTCGTGACGAAGCCTTTATTGAGATCAAAGGATCAGATAACTCATGACCATAAGATTGGCGCTGACACCTGGAGAGCCCTCCGGTGTTGGCCCAGACCTGTTAATTCAACTTGCGCAAAAGCCCCACCAAGTAGAGCTTATTGCCTTTGCCGATGCCGATTTACTCGCCCAACGTGCGGCACAACTCCAACTCCCTCTAAAACTCAAGCCGTTTGAGTCTATGAAACCGCCGCAACCCAGTCAGGCTGGTATGCTGTCGGTGGTTGCAACCAGTGTCGCGCAACCAGTGATCGCCGGCACATTAAATCAAGCCAATGCACAGTATGTCCTTACCACACTGGATCAAGCTGTGGATGCCTGTCAGACAGGGATATGTGATGCTATGGTTACCGGCCCAGTGCAAAAGTCGGTGATCAATCAAGCGGGAATTAGTTTTTCGGGCCACACTGAATATTTGGCCGCCAGAACAAATACCTCGACTGTGGTAATGATGTTAGCAACCGAGGAACTGCGCGTGGCTTTGGTTACTACTCACTTGCCTTTGCGAGAGGTTGCACAAACCATCGATAAGCATTTGCTAACTGACGTTATTAATGTCCTTTGTCATGATTTGGAAAATGTCTTTGGCATTAAACAACCGACAATTTTGGTGTGCGGATTAAACCCCCATGCCGGCGAAGGTGGACACCTAGGCAGAGAGGAGATCGATATTATTGAGCCTGTGCTCAAACTATTTCGTCAGCGCGGTAATAATATTTTGGGACCAATGCCCGCCGATACATTGTTTACCGCCAAACACCTAAACAATGCCGATGCCGTTTTGGCTATGTACCACGATCAGGGATTACCCGTTTTGAAACATCAGGGTTTCGGTCGTGCGGCTAATATTACTCTCGGCCTACCAATCATTAGAACCTCCGTTGATCATGGTACCGCGCTAGATTTGGCTGGCACTGGCGAGGCCGATACTGGCAGTTTAGAGACCGCCATGAGGGTTGGCTGCCAAATGGTACAGGGAAAGTCTCGTTGACTATTAATCATCAGGCTCGTAAACGCTTTGGGCAGAATTTTCTGGTCGACCAGCAAATCATTGCTCAGATAGTCTCTGCCATCAATCCCAAAGCAGAGGATAATCTGATCGAAATTGGTCCCGGTATGGCGGCTATTACTGAGCACCTTATTACACATTGTCCAGCGATGTCAGTGCTAGAACTCGACCGAGACCTAGTAGCGTTTCTTCAGCAAAAATTCGCTCACAATAAGCAGTTTACTGTTCACAGTGGCGATGCATTAAAGACCGACTTTGCTCGATTCCACCAAGGTCGCGAGCTCCGGTTGGTGGGAAATCTGCCGTATAATATTTCAACTCCCCTACTATTTCATCTTCTCAATGTAGGCCATCTAATTAAAGATATGCATTTTATGTTGCAACGGGAAGTCGTCGATCGAATTGGGGCCGCGCCAGGAACCAAAGCCTATGGCCGGCTCTCAGTTATGATTCAGTACTATTGCAGGGTATCTCCGCTAATTCCAGTGCCGCCAGAATCGTTCCGGCCAGCGCCTAAGGTGCAGTCAGCAGTGGTACGTTTAAAACCCCACAAAACATTGCCCGCTGTCTGCCACAATGAAACACTGCTCAGCCAAATTGTCAGCCAATGTTTTCAGCAGCGTCGTAAAACCTTACGCAATGGTCTGCGCGCCTATGCACAGCACTTGGACAATGTGGCAGAGGCAATTGATTTGTCGCGTCGTGCAGAGCAATTATCTGTAGCCGAGTTTGTAACATTAACCAATTCTATTAACGAGAGTCTGCATCCAGTATGAGTGCCCAACCAATCATTGTTAGCGTCGAAACCGAATACCTGTCTAGACAGTCACAGCCTGAGGAGAGCCGCTATGCATTTGCTTACCATATCACCATTGAGAACTGTGGCTCAGCATCGGCACAGCTACTCAGCCGCCATTGGGTGATCGTAGATGCCAATCAGGAGCGTAAAGAAATCAAAGGGATGGGCGTTATTGGTGAGCAACCCCTAATCGCTGCTGGTGACAGTTTCCGCTATAGCAGTGGTGTAGTGCTGGACACGCCGATAGGTACCATGCAGGGGTCCTATCAGTTAATTGATGAGCAAGGGGACGCCTTTGACGCCCCGATACATCCCTTTTTATTATCAATGCCCAATGCAGTGCACTAAATGACCGATTATGCTGTAGGCGATATTCAAGGCTGTCTAGATCCACTATTACAGTTGTTGGAAACAGTAGCCTTCGACGCCGAGCAAGATCGCCTGGTTGCCGTGGGTGACCTCGTTAATCGAGGGCCTAAGTCTCTTGAGACACTGCGCTTTTGTCACAGTCTCGGGGACAGTTTTAAAACGGTATTGGGCAACCATGATTTGCATTTATTGGCCATTGCTCAAGGCGTGAGAGAACCCAATCCCAACGACAGTTTTAATGACATCCTTAGCGCACCGGACAGAGAGGAGTTACTGCATTGGCTACAACAACAGCCACTAATGTTACAGATTGGACAATACCATGTTGTGCATGCGGGTATTCCACCTATCTGGGATCTAGCCACAGCTCATCGGCTTGCCAGCGAAGTGGGTAATATATTGCGCTCAGATAGTGCCGCAGAATACTTTAAGCATATGTATGGTAATCAACCTGCCGTCTGGGGTGACCAGTTACAAGGCCCTGAACGCTGGCGCCTTATCACTAATTATCTCACTAGAATGCGCTTTTGCTCAGCCACCGGTGAGCTTGAATTTGAGACTAAGGCGGCTGTGACCATGGAGCCCCCGTTCAAGCCATGGTTTGCGCATCCGCGCAAATACACTAGCAAGGATAAAATCCTGTTCGGCCACTGGGCAGCACTTGAGGGTCGTCACTGTGCTGACAATATCTTTGCTCTTGACACTGGCTGTGTGTGGGGCGGCCCTCTTCGCATAATGAATTTAGATAACCAACAGTACTTCCATCAATCGGCATAGACTTTTTATCACCCACTGCCAGAGGAGCAATATTATGCTTAGTAAATGCACCATAACGATTTTGGCCATATTGCTATCAGCCTGTAGCGATCAGTCAACCATTCGACAACCACTTACTTCGGGCATTGATAAGCAGGGGATGAACCTTGAAGTGCGCCCGCAAGATGATTTTTATGAGTATGCCAACGGTGGCTGGCTAGCTAGTACGGAGATACCGGCAGATGAGGTGGGCTGGGGAAGCTATATGACTTTGCGCAAGGAGAGCCTTGAGCAAAGTCGGGTTATTGTAGTAGATGCAGCTGAGAATCCGGAGAACGATACTGGCAAAAGAAAGATTGGCGACTATTTCAATGCATTTATGGCTCAATCGGCGGTTGATAAACGGGGCATTAAACCTGTCGCTGCAGACCTTGCTAATATTGATGCCTTAAATACTCATGGCGATATTGCTGGCTATTTTGGTCGCAGCAATGCTATCGGCGTCGACGGGCCATTTAATCTCTATGTCGGTCAAGATGATAAAGATGCCACCAACTATGCCCTGTTCTTTATGCAATCCGGACTAGGACTGCCTGATCGCGATTACTATACTGACGATTCCGATCGCGGTAATTTAATTATCCGCCAATATAAAATCTATATTAACGCCATACTGCACCACAGTGGACGATCCGATGGCGAGCAAGCCGCCGAGCAGATCTTTGCGCTTGAACGCTCATTGGCCTCGGTGCAATGGTCAAAAGTGGATAACCGCGACGCGGATAAGGTGTATAACAAATACAGTAAAGAAGCGTTTATCAACCTATTGTCTAGATTTAATCCTGAGCAATATTTAGCCGATATTGGCGCTAACGATGTCGATTATGTCATTGTTAGCCAACCCAGTTATTTTCAGGCGTTGAATAAAATCTTTGTCGATACTGATGTAGCGGTATGGAAAGATTACTTGCGATTGCGACTATTGACTAGCTTTGCACCCTATTTATCTGCTGACTATGTCGATACCCATTTTGATTTCTATTCCAAAACGTTATCCGGGCGCGAGCAACAGCCGCCGCGGTGGCGCAGAGCCGTCACCTCCATCAATCGCTACCTTGGTGAACTACTTGGACAATTGTATGTGGAAAAGCACTTTCCAGAATCCTCCAAAGCGCGAATGACCGAAATGGTTGATTATCTTATCGCTGCCTATGCTGACTCAATTAAAAATCTGCCATGGATGACGGAGGCCACCAAACAACAGGCATTGCTTAAACTATCTAAGTTTACCCCTAAGATCGGCTACCCTGATAAGTGGCGAGATTATTCGGCACTGACGGTACATGGGGATGACTTGGTTGGCAATATCAAACGGGCGCGAGTCTTTGGTCACCAGCGTAACCTCGCCAAACTCGGTCAACCGATCGATCGCGACGAGTGGTTTATGGCCCCTCAACAGGTCAATGCCTATTACAATCCTGGCCTTAATGAGATTGTCTTTCCCGCAGCCTACTTACAAGCGCCTAATTTTTTACCCAGTGCAGATGATGCCTATAACTACGGTACCATTGGTAGCACTATTGGTCATGAGATTGGCCACGGTTTTGACGATCAAGGTAGCAAGTATGATGGTGACGGTAATCTTAAAAGTTGGTGGACAGTGGAAGATCGCGCCAATTTTGAGCAACGCACCATAGGGCTTGTACAGCAGTATGACAAGTTTGAGCCATTGCCGGGACTGTTCATAAATGGCGAGCTTACACTGGGCGAAAATATCGGTGATTTGGGCGGTACCGCGATCGCGCTAAAGGCCTATCGTATGTCTTTGCAAGGAGAGCACGCCCCAGTGATTGATGGTTTTACAGCGGAACAGCGGTTTTTTCTGGGCAATGCGCAATCAAGCCGACTTAAGTGGCGTCCACAGATCTTGGAGTTAATTGTTAGAACCGACCCCCACTCTCCAGATAAATATCGTGTGAATGGGGTATTTGCTAATATGCAGGCGTTTTATCAAACCTATCAGGTCAAAGAGGGTGATGACTTGTACCTACCTGAGAATCAACGAGTCAGGATCTGGCAGTAGCCTTTTCCGCAGTGAAAAAAAAGCCGCGCTACTAGCCCGGCTTTTTATAACTAAACTTTATGCCTTAAGTATTTACTCCGCCGCCGCTTCCACTGCTTCTTCAGCAACGTCGCTGATATCGCGATCGACCAACTCGACATAGGCCATTGGCGCATTGTCACCGGTGCGGTGACCACATTTGAGTATACGCATATAGCCACCAGGACGCTCCTGATAGCGCTTACCCAGATCAGCGAACAACTTACCAACCGTCGCTTTATCGCGCAAACGATCAAAGGCCAAACGGCGATTAGCGACATTGTCTTCTTTAGCCAATGTGATCAATGGCTCCGCAAAACGACGCAGTTCTTTGGCTTTTGGCAGAGTGGTTTTAATCAACTCGTGCTCGACCAATGAGGCAGTCATATTGCGAAACATTGCCCTTCTGTGAGAGCCGGATTTATTCAATTTGCGGCCACTGTAACGATGACGCATGGTTTCTATTCCTTAATTCGTTGCTGTCTCAGCAATGATATCTATACAAACTGCCCTTATTAGGCCAGTTCGCGTTCACTTTTTAGGCTTGCTGGCGGCCAATTCTCAAGGCGCATGCCCAGAGATAAACCACGAGAGGCCAACACATCCTTAATTTCAGTAAGAGACTTCTTACCCAAGTTAGGTGTTTTCAGCAATTCAACTTCAGTGCGCTGAATCAGGTCACCAATATAGTAAATACTCTCAGCTTTTAAGCAGTTCGCAGAGCGAACAGTCAACTCAAGATCATCAACTGGACGCAGCAGAATCGGATCAATCTCTTCTTCTTTCTCTTCGGGCTCTGCAGTCGTTTCACCTTCAAGGTCAACGAACACTGCCATCTGTTGCTGTAGGATAGTCGCAGCACGACGGATGGCTTCTTCAGGATCAATGGTGCCATTGGTCTCTAACTCAAGTACCAATTTATCCAAATCAGTGCGGTTCTCAACACGCGCGTTTTCAACGCTATATGACACCTTAAAGATAGGGCTAAATGTGGCGTCAAATTGGAGACGCCCTATAGTGCGGTTTTCATCATCATTGGCGCGGACATCAGAGGGCTGATAACCACGGCCGCGCACAATGCGTAGCTGCATATTCAATGAGGTCTTACCAGAAATGGTAGCAATCACATGATCTGGGTTGATAATTTCAATATGGCCATCGCTTTCGATATCACCCGCTGTAACAACACCAGGGCCAGAAACATTCAATGACACGGTAGTATCATCACGGCCTTCCATCACGATAGCAACACCTTTAAGGTTGAGGAGGATTTCCATCACATCCTCCTGTACACCTTCAATCGCGGAATACTCGTGTTCAACGCCTTCAATCTCGGCTTCGATAATGGCACAGCCGGTCATAGAGGACAGCAGAATACGACGCAGGGCATTACCCAATGTGTGGCCAAATCCACGCTCTAATGGCTCTAACACCACCTTGGCATGGTTTGGGTCATAGGATGTTACATCGATATTGCGCGGTGTAAGCATTTCAGTAGCAGAATTTTGCATATAATTACCTGTAAGAGCTGTTAAGCGATTACTTAGAGTAAAGTTCGACGATCAAGTTCTCATTGATCTCGGCAGGCAAATCAGAGCGATCTGGATTGCGCGTAAACGTCCCTTCCATCTTGTTTGTATCAACTTGAATCCATTCGACTTCGCCACGTTGTGCCGCCAACTGCAGAGCAGTTTGAACACGCAGTTGCTTCTTCGATTTTTCACGCAATCCCACAACATCACCTTCTTGTACTTTAAACGAGGCAATATTAACCTTCTGACCGTTTACAAGAATGGCATTATGCGCCACCAACTGACGAGACTCAGCGCGCGTAGCGCCAAAGCCCATGCGATAGACAACATTATCTAACCGAGTCTCAAGCAGGGTCAGCAGGTTTTCACCAGTATTACCCTTAAGACGCGCTGCAGCTTTGTAGTAGTTGCGGAATTGTTTTTCCAAAACGCCATAAATACGACGTACTTTTTGCTTTTCGCGCAGCTGTACACCGTAGTCTGACAGTCGGCCACGACGCTGACCATGCTGGCCTGGCGCGCTTTCATGACGACATTTTGATTCTAGAGGACGCACACCGCTCTTAAGGAACAGGTCAGTTCCTTCACGGCGTGACAGCTTACAAGTTGGTCCGAGATATCTAGCCATTGTCTATCTCCCTTACACGCGACGTTTTTTAGGTGGACGACAGCCATTGTGCGGTACAGGCGTCACATCAGTAATATTGGTGATTTTATAACCAGCGTTATTAAGCGCTCGTACTGCTGACTCACGACCAGGACCAGGACCTTTCACTTGCACATCAAGGTTCTTTAACCCGTAATCTTTGGCCGCTTCACCTGCGCGCTCTGCTGCAACCTGCGCAGCGAATGGCGTGCTTTTGCGTGACCCACGAAAACCAGATCCACCCGATGTCGCCCAAGAAAGTGCGTTTCCCTGACGATCAGTGATGGTAACAATCGTGTTGTTAAAAGAAGCATAGATATGCGCAATGCCATCTATCACTGTCTTCTTGACCTTTTTACGGGTCGGCTTAGTTGCTGCTTTTGCCATTAGAAGTAATCCTAATTATCTTTTTATGGGACGACGCGGACCTTTGCGGGTGCGCGCATTCGTCTTAGTACGTTGTCCGCGTACCGGCAAACTACGTCGATGGCGCAGGCCGCGGTAGCAACCAAGGTCCATCAGACGTTTGATATTCATACTGTTTTCTCTACGAAGGTCGCCTTCAACTTCGTTTTGCCCAACGGCAGCACGCAGTTTGTCTAACTGAGCTTCGTCTAACGCAGAAATTTTTGTGTCTTCTGCAATACCCGTATCGGCACAGATTTTACGTGCTGTTGGGCGACCAATACCAAACACATAGGTCAGTGAAATCACTGTGTGCTTGTTATCTGGAATGTTGACACCGGCAATACGGGCCATTCACATTACTCCACTATTACTATGGGTTTAATCAGCATCTTAGTCCTAGCCAACAGTCCTTCAGACCTGTTAAAAAGGCGCGGTAGAATACCGATAGATCTATCAAAAATCAACCAGATTATCCCTGGCGCTGCTTATGACGAGGTTCGACACTACAGATAACGCGAACCACACCTTTGCGGCGGACAACCTTACAATTACGACAAATCTTTTTAACCGATGCGCGTACTTTCACAGCATCACCTCTTTATTTACGGCCAACATTTTTAAGGTTGGCCTTCTTCATTAGCGAATCATATTGCTGGGACATAAGATGCGACTGCACCTGAGCCATAAAGTCCATTGTCACAACAACCGCAATCAATAGCGATGTCCCACCCAGATAGAAAGGTACATTAAAGTACACATTCAAAAACTGGGGCATCAAACAGATCAATGTTATGTAAATACCACCGATCAATGTGAGACGCGTAGTCACACTATCAATATATTTAGCAGTGTGCTCTCCAGGACGAATACCTGGTAAGTACGCACCACCTTTTTTCAAGTTATCAGCCACTTCTTTGGGGTTGTACATCAACGCCGTATAGAAGAAGCTGAAGAAAATAATCAAGCTTGAGAACAGCAAAATATAAAGCGGCTGTCCTGGTCCAATTAAAATTGCTACATCCTGCAACCAGGCTGGCGCATTGGCGCCAGACCCAAACCACTGACTAATAGAGGTCGGGAACAGCAATAAGCTGCTGGCAAAAATCGCTGGTATCACACCGGCCATATTGACCTTGAGTGGCAAATGCGATGTTTGCGCATTGTAGGCCTTTCTGCCCTGACGCTGAGCATAGTTAACCGTCAGTCGACGTTGGCCACGCTCAATAAACACCACGAAGTACACCACTGCCAACGCAATAATTAACACAACAATCAGCATCAGTGGGTTTAAATCTCCCTGCCGCGCTGACTCTAACGCTTGACCAATAGCACCGGGAATGCCCGCAACAATGCCAGCAAAAATAAGCATTGAAATACCGTTGCCAATGCCGCGCTCAGTAATCTGCTCACCCAGCCACATCAGAAACACTGCACCAGCAACCAAAGACGATACAGCAACCGGTAAAAAGTACTCTGCGCCGGTGTAGGATTGCGATTCAAATCCCTTGGCCATAGCGAGGCCTTGAATAAACGCCAGTGCAACGGTGCCATAGCGCGTGTACTGATTTATTTTGCGGCGACCACTGTCACCTTCTTTCTTAAGTTGCTCCAAATACGGCACTGTAGCTGATAGCAACTGCATAATAATCGATGCCGAAATATAGGGCATAACACCCAAAGCTAATATGCTCATTCTCTCTAAGGCGCCACCGGAGAACATATTAAATAGGCCAAGATAGGTGCCCTGTTGCTGTTTGAACATATCAGCCAATAGGTCAGGATCGAAGCCTGGCACAGGGATATGAGTCCCTATGCGATAAATAATAATGGCCATAAACAAAAATCGAAGGCGAGCCCAAAGCTCGCCTAGTCCTTTTGTATTGCCCATGGGCATAGCGCCAGGTGTTGCCATTACGCGGTCTCTTCTACCTTGCCACCAGCAGCGACAATTGCTTCCGCGGCACCTTTGGTCGCAGATACACCCTGTAGAGTAACCGCTGTGGTTACCGCACCAGAGTTAAATACTTTTGCGCGCGAGATACTATTATTGATAATCCCTGCGGCACGCAGTGAATCAATAGAGACGATCCCACCTTCGACTTTATCCAACTCCGAAAGACGAATCTCAGCAGTGACAGAAGCCAATCGCGAGGTAAAACCAAATTTGGGTAGACGCTTCTGTAACGGCATCTGCCCGCCTTCAAAACCTGGTCGCACAGAACCGCCAGAACGAGCCTTCTGACCTTTATGACCACGACCGCCAGTTTTACCAAGCCCACTGCCCATACCGCGACCACAGCGCTTGCCTTGTTTAATCCGACCCGGAGCCGGGCTAAGGGTGTTTAGACGCATTTTATGCTTCCTCAACCTGCAACATATAGTTAACTTTATTGATCATGCCGCGAACCGATGGAGTGTCTTCGACTTCGACGGTGTGGCCAATACGACGTAAACCCAGTCCTGTGAGACAGGCCTTGTGATTTTGTAATCGTCCGATTGAACTCTTAGTTTGAGTTACTTTAACTTTTTTAATTTTCGCTTTTGCCATGATCCAGTTCCAATAACTGACGGTCGCTATGCCGTCACTTAGTTCAGAATTTCTTCCACAGATTTACCACGTTTTGCCGCAACATCATCCGGTGATTTCATATCGCGCAACGCTTTAAAGGTCGCTCGCACAACATTAACCGGGTTAGTTGAGCCGTAGCACTTCGCCAGTACGTTTTGTACACCTGCTAATTCAAGCACCGAGCGCATTGCACCACCGGCAATAACACCGGTACCTTCAGACGCCGGCTGCATATATATTTTAGACGCCGCATGAATACCTTTGGTGGGGTACTGAATAGTTGAGCCGTCTAGCGCAACATCAATCATATTGCGACGTGCAGACTCCATAGCCTTCTGGATTGCCATAGGCACTTCACGGGCTTTACCGCGCCCAAAACCCACTTTACCATTACCATCACCAACAACGGTTAGTGCTGTAAAGGCGAAAATACGTCCACCTTTAACCGTCTTTGCAACACGGTTAACCTGAACCAGCTTCTCCATCATGCCTTCGGCGGCTGCGTCTTTCTGATCTGTAAGAGCCATATTATCTACCTATTAAAATGCGAGGCCGGCTTCACGCGCGGCGTCTGCCAGTGCTTTAACACGGCCGTGATATTTGAAACCGCTACGATCGAACGCCACTGCGGTTACGCCAGCGGCAACAGCACGCTCAGCAACTAACTTGCCTACGGCAGCGGCAGCTTCAACATTACCGGTACTGCCAGCACGTAAATCTTTATCCAATGTAGATGCGCTAGCCAACACTCGGTCACCCTCGGCAGCAATAATCTGCGCGTAGATATGACGGGGAGTACGGTTGATACACAAACGTGTAACACCTTGCTCGCGGATCTTCATGCGTGAGCGCTTAGCTCGGCGCTGACGTGATACTTTTTTATCGCTCATCGAATTACCCTATTACTTCTTCTTGGCTTCTTTACGTCTTACATATTCACCAGTGATGCGAACACCCTTACCCTTGTAGGGCTCTGGTGGGCGGTAAGCGCGAATCTCAGCTGCGGCCTGCCCCAGCTTTTGCTTATCCGAAGACTTCAATAACACTTCAGTCTGGCTAGGCGTCTCAGCGGTTACACCCTCTGGCAACTCATAAATGACTGGGTGTGAAAAGCCAAGAGTCAAATTGATGCTCTTACCCTGCACCTGTGCTCTGTAACCCACACCTACAAGCTCTAGCTTCTTCTCAAAACCTTCAGACACGCCAGTTACCATATTGTTAACCAACGCTCTGGTTGTACCAGACATAGCCTTGGAAAACTGATCCGTAGTACGGGCGACAAACGTCAGAACATTGTCTTCCTGTTTGATTTCTACCTGCGGGTTAACCGGCATTGCCAGGGTTCCCTTTGCGCCCTTAACAGAAATCTCAGTACCACCAAGTGTCACTTCAACACCTTTGGGCAACTCTACTGGGTTATTTGCAACTCTAGACATTTTTCTTTCCTATCAGAATACGGTGCAAAGCACTTCACCACCAATACCGGCAGCTCTAGCCGCGCGATCAGTCATCACACCTTTACTGGTGGAGACAACAGCTATACCCAAGCCACTACGAACTTTCGGCAGGTCATTTGTGCCTACGTAGCTACGCAAACTGGGCTTACTGATGCGCGTAATTTCTTCAATAACGGGCTTGCCTTCAAAATACTTTAGCTCGATCGTCAAGCTTGGCTTAACCTCTTCACTAACAGTAAAACCGGCAATATAACCCTCATCCTGTAGCACTTTTGCTACTGAGGCCTTCAATTTTGACGCAGGCATCGTCACCTCTGGGTGACTGCGCTGATGTGCATTGCGAATGCGCGTCAACATATCTGAAACTGGATCTTGCATACTCATGCTGTTTGGCTCCTCAACTTACCAACTGGCTTTAACCAGTCCCGGAACTTCACCACGCATCGCTGATTCGCGTAGTTTGTTTCGGCACAGGCCAAACTTACTGTACACACCGTGTGGACGTCCGGTAATTCTGCAGCGATTACGCTGACGACTTGGACTCGCATCACGAGGCAATTTTTGTAACTTCTGTTGCGCCTGCCAACGATCTTCATCAGAGGCTTCAACGCTGTGAATAATTGCTTTTAGCTCAGCGCGCTTAGCGGCGAACTTTGCAACTGTTTTAGCGCGCTTTACTTCGCGCTGAACCATGGATACCTTTGCCATCTATCTACTACCTCAACCTTTCAGCGGGAAGTTAAAGGCACGCAATAGAGCACGGCCTTCGTCATCGTTACGCGCGGTGGTGGTAATGGTGATATCCAACCCACGCAACTTATCAATTTTTTCATAGTCGATTTCAGGGAAAATGATCTGCTCACTCACACCCATTGAGAAATTACCACGGCCATCAAACTGCTTAGGGCTGATACCGCGGAAGTCACGGATACGTGGAATAGCAATACCGACCAATCGCTCTAAAAATTCGTACATCCGATCACTGCGCAAGGTTACCTTGGTGCCGATCGGCCATCCCTGACGCACTTTAAAGCCTGCAATAGACTTGCGTGCGTTGTTGATTACTGGCTTTTGACCGGCAATCAACGTCAGATCTGCCACCGCGTTCTCCAGCGATTTTTTATCACCAATCGCTTCACCTACACCCATATTTAGAGTGATTTTGGTAATACGCGGCACTTCCATTACATTGGCCAGACCCAGCTCCTTTTTAAGCTTGGGTGCCAACTCTTTTTGATATACTTCTTTCAGCCTTGCCATTTCAGTTACCTGTTAATTTAAGCGTCGACGGCTTCGCCGCTGGACTTAAAGACACGAATTTTTTTGTTATCTTCCTGGATCTTAAAGCCAACCCGATCCGCTTTGTTGGTTGCACTATTAAAGATTGCAACATTGGAAACCTGGATAGGCGCTTCCTTTTCAATGATTCCACCGGGAATACCAGCCTGAGGATTGGGCTTCTGATGCTTTTTAATCATCTGTACACCAGACACTAGCAATCGATCATTCTCAAGCACCTTAAGCACTTTACCTCGCTTACCTTTGTCTTTACCCGCAATCACAACGACTTCGTCATCGCGCTTAATTTTAAGCATTGCCATTTCTAATTCCTCGCTTACAGCACTTCAGGTGCTAGGGAGATAATGCGCATAAACTTCTCAGTGCGAAGCTCGCGAGTTACCGGCCCAAAAATACGTGTACCAATAGGTGCATTGCTTGCGTTTAGCAGTACGGCAGCATTGTCATCAAATTTGATCAAGCTACCGTCTTGGCGACGCAAACCTTTCTTAGTGCGCACTACTACAGCACTCATCACCTGGCCTTTCTTTACCTTGCCGCGGGGAATCGCTTCTTTAACGGTAACCTTAATAATGTCACCAACCCGAGCATAGCGACGGTGAGAACCGCCCAACACTTTGATACACATCACACGACGTGCTCCGCTGTTGTCTGCTACATCAAGATAACTTTCTGTTTGAATCATTTTCTACTCCGAAACCTTCGCCATACGCAGATTTATTCTGCAGCAGCGCGCTCGTCAATATTCACCAGTTTCCACGACTTGTCTTTGGAGACAGGTCGGCATTCTGCGATCGTTACTAGATCACCTGTATTCGCATCATTCGCTTCGTCATGTGCCTTAATCTTGGTCGATTTAGTCAAGATCTTCCCGTATACCGGGTGCTTAACACGACGCTCAATCATCACAGTAATGGTTTTATCCATCTTGTCGCTGACGATACGGCCAGTCAGCGTACGCGAACTCGTTTGCAATTCAGACATAATTATTCCCCTGCCTTCTGGTTAATAACAGTCTTGATCCGCGCGATATTTCGGCGCGTCTCTTTAACCTTGTGGCTTTCGTTCAACTGACCAGTGGCATGCTGCATACGCAACTTAAACTGGGACTTGAGCTCATCACCCAAGGCCGCCTTTAACTCATCAACTGATTTTTCACGCAATTCGTTTGATTTCATGTTTACATCACCGTGCGTTTAACAAAGGTGGTGGCAACGGGAAGCTTGGCTGCCGCCAGCGCAAACGCTTCACGCGCCAACGCTTCACTCACACCTTCCATTTCATAAAGAACTTTGCCTGGCTGGATCAATGCTACCCAGTACTCGACATTACCTTTACCTTTACCCATACGCACTTCGAGTGGCTTGTTAGTAATCGGCTTATCTGGAAACACTCGAATCCAGATCTTACCGCCACGTTTAATGTGTCGGGTCATCGCACGACGCGCCGCTTCGATTTGACGAGCAGTTAGACGACCGCGCCCCGAGGCTTTCAGTCCAAACTCACCAAAGCTGACTTTGCTGCCGCGCTGCGCCAGACCACGATTGCGGCCCTTGTGCATTTTGCGGAATTTTGTACGTTTCGGTTGCAGCATTTCGCTTTACCCTTGTCGCTTATTTCTTGTTTCTTGTGTCTTGGCAGGCGCTGTCTCAGCTTCCTCACCACCCAGAACTTCGCCTTTGAAGATCCATACCTTGACGCCGATAATACCGTAGGTAGTGTTACCTTCTGCAGTGGCGTAGTCGATATCAGCACGTAGCGTATGCAGCGGTACGCGACCTTCTCGATACCATTCAGAGCGCGCAATTTCAGCACCACCCAATCGGCCACCAACTTGAATTTTCACACCTAGTGCGCCACCGCGCATTGCATTTTGTACTGCACGCTTCATGGCGCGACGGAACATTACACGGCGCTCAAGCTGCTGCGCAACATTCTGCGCTACTAGATTCGCATCCAGATCAGGCTTACGGATTTCTTCAATGTTGATATGCACGGGACAGCCCATTTGCTTGGACACTTCGTTGCGCAGCTTTTCAACATCTTCACCTTTCTTACCGATAACAATACCGGGTCGAGCAGTGTGAATAGTGACGCGCGCACTGTCTGCAGGTCGCTCAATATCGACACGGCTCACTGAAGCGTGATCGAGTTTCTTTTTGATAAACTCTCGAACCGTTAGATCCTGATAGAGCTTGTCTGCATAGTCCTTCTTACCAGAATACCAAGTTGAGGTATGTTTTTTAACGATACCTAAACGGATGCCAGTTGGATGTACTTTTTGACCCATTGAATGGTCTCCCGAACCTAAATTCTACTTTTCAGCAACTTTTACTGTGATGTGACAGCTGCGCTTAAAAATTCTATCTGCACGGCCCTTTGCTCGCGGCTTGATTCTTTTCATCGTCATGCCTTCATCAACAAAAATAGTTGATACTTTGAGCTCATCTACATCAGCACCATCGTTGTGCTCGGCGTTGGCGATAGCCGACTCGAGCACCTTCTTAATAATGTCCGCACCTTTCTTGCCACTGAACTGCAAAATTTCCAATGCAGATTCAACAGATTTGCCGCGGATTTGATCAGCTACCAGTCGCGCTTTTTGCGCTGACATTCTGGCACCTTTTAACTTTGCTGCTACTTCCACAATCAATACCTCTATTAGCGCTTGGCTTTTTTGTCGGCCGCGTGACCTTTGTAGGTACGCGTTGGCGCAAATTCACCCAGCTTGTGGCCAACCATTTCTTCATTGACCAAAACAGGAACATGCTGGCGACCATTATGGATAGCGATGGTCAACCCCACCATATCCGGCAAAATCATGGAACGACGCGACCAAGTTTTAATCGGGCGACGCTCATTGGCGGCTACCGCTGCCTCCACCTTTTTAGCCAGATGAAGATCAATGAATGGTCCTTTTTTTAGAGAGCGTGGCACGTTTGCTATCCTCTTTTAATAGTCTAATCGACGCTTATTTGCGACGACGAACAATGTATTTATCAGTGCGCTTATTCTTGCGCGTCTTGTAACCTTTAGTTGGCATACCCCAAGGCGATACCGGATGACGGCCCCCTGAAGTGCGCCCTTCACCACCACCATGTGGATGGTCTACTGGGTTCATCGCCACACCGCGAACGGTTGGACGAACACCACGCCAGCGCGATGCTCCCGCCTTACCCAATGAGCGCAGGCTGTGCTCACTGTTACAGACTTCGCCCAACGTGGCGCGACAATCAACCGAAATTTTACGCATCTCGCCACTGCGTAAACGCAGTGTTGCATAAGCGCCCTCACGAGCAACCAACTGCACCGAGGCAGCAGCACTGCGCGCGATCTGAGCACCTTTGCCTGGCTTCATCTCCACACAATGGATCGTTGAACCAACAGGGATATTGCGCAAAGGCAGACAATTGCCAACCTTGATAGGTGAATCTTCACCAGAGACCAATGTGTCTCCAGCCGCCACACCTTTGGGCGCGATAATATAGCGACGCTCACCATCGGCATAACACAGCAAAGCGATATGCGCTGTGCGATTAGGATCGTATTCAAGACGCTCCACTTTCGCTGGAATACCATCTTTATTGCGCTTGAAATCGATAACACGATAGTGCTGCTTATGACCGCCACCAATGTGACGCACAGTAATGCGACCAGCACTGTTGCGACCACCAGATTTCTTCTTTGGCGCTAAAAGCGGTGCGTAAGGTGCGCCTTTATGTAGGTCGGGAGTAACAACACTAACAACAAAGCGACGACCAGGGGAGGTTGGTTTTCTTTTGATAACTGCCATGATTAGCCCCTTACTCCGCTACTGAAAAGTCAATATCTTGACCTTCCGCCAAACGTACATAGGCTTTCTTCCAGTCACTGCGCTGGCCAATGCCGGTGCGCGTACGACGAGCCTTGCCCTTTACATTAACCACACGAACGCCTTCAACCTTAACTTCAAAAAGCTGCTCAACAGCTTTTTTCACTTCCAGTTTGCTAGCATCGGTAGCCACCTTAAATACTACCTGCGTTGCCGCTCCGGCAGTCATCGCGGCTTTTTCCGTGATGTGCGGTCCGAGCAACACTTTGAAGAGTCTCTCTTGGTTCATGCCAAAATCTCCTCAAGCTTTTTCAGCGCTGCAACAGTCACCAGCACCTTATCGAAATTAATTAAACTGACTGGATCAACCGCCGCTGCATCACGCACATCAACTTTATGCAAGTTACGTGCAGACAGGTACAAGTTGTGGCTTACCTCTTCAGTCACGATTAACGCCTCAGTTAAGCTGTACTCGCCTAACTTAGCTATCAGCGCCTTAGTTTTAGGAGCATCCAAGTCAAAGCTCTCAACGACAATCAAACGCCCTTGGCGCGCCAACTCTGACACAATTGAACGCATCGCCGAACGATACATTTTGCGATTCAGCTTTTGACTGTGATCCTGTGGCTGCGCGGCAAAGGTAGTGCCACCACCGCGCCATATTGGGCTGCGGATAGTTCCTGCCCGCGCACGCCCAGTACCTTTTTGACGGAATGGCTTGCGGCCACCGCCCGATACAGCTGAGCGGTTTTTCTGCGCACGCGTTCCTTGACGACCACCGGCCAAAAAGGCCACGACGGTCTGATGGATCAGGTCCTGATTAAATTCTGTACCAAAAGCAGCTTCTGAAACCTCGACGGTTCCTTGATTACCCTTGGGTGTCGCAATCGCTAGTTCCATGGACACTCCCCTTAAACCTTAACTGCCGGACGAACAACAATATTG
This sequence comes from uncultured Porticoccaceae bacterium, assembly GCA_965659315.1. Lineage (GTDB taxonomy): Bacteria > Pseudomonadota > Gammaproteobacteria > Pseudomonadales > Porticoccaceae > HTCC2207. Next base: position 30,580 of record CBFHVP010000012.1, read on the forward strand.
CCACCAGGTGCGCCGGGTACGGCTCCCTTGATAAGCAATAAATTGCGCTCTGCATCGACACGTACAATTTCTAGATTCTGCGTAGTAACCTGCTCTGCACCCATATGGCCAGCCATCTTCTTGCCTTTAAATACTCGGCCAGGAGTCTGGTTTTGACCAATCGAGCCAGGCGCTCGGTGGGAGATTGAGTTACCGTGAGTGGCGTCTTGCATGGAGAAATTCCAACGCTTTACACCACCTTGGAAGCCTTTACCTTTGGAGGTTCCAGTGACGTCAACTTTTTGACCAGCTTCGAAGCGCTCTACAGTCAATGCCGAGCCGATTTCAAAGGCTTCTTCGGAACCTTCAGAACGGAATTCCCATTGCCCACGACCGGCCTCAACACCCGCCTTGGCGAAATGTCCTGCTTGCGATTTGGATACTCTGGAAGCTTTACGTGAACCTGTGGTGACCTGAATAGCTGAGTAGCCGTCAGTCTCCGCAGATTTAATTTGGGTAATGTGATTAGGCGTTGCTTCTATCACTGTTACAGGGACAGATGCACCGTCTTCGGTAAACACACGAGTCATTCCGCATTTGCGGCCGACAATACCTATACTCATTTTTATAACCTCTTAAGCGTACGGGGCTCTTACCCGCTACGGCTGCCTATTTCAAGGCATTACACTTTAGTGTTTGCCCGGCATTACTGCCGAACCGCTACTTTCGCTATCAGCTCAGACTGATCTGAACTTCAACGCCAGCAGCAAGATTCAATTTCATCAGCGCATCAACGGTTTTTTCCGTTGGCTCGACAATGTCGATCAAGCGCTTGTGCGTGCGAATTTCGTACTGATCGCGCGCATCCTTATTAACATGAGGAGAGATCAAAACGGTAAATCTCTCTTTACGCGTTGGCAACGGTATAGGGCCTCGAATTTGAGCGCCTGTACGTCTTGCAGTCTCAACAATTTCTTGAGTCGAGGTATCGATCAGCTTGTGATCGAAGGCTTTAAGACGAATCCTAATGCTTTGGTTTTGCATGTTAGCGAAACTCCGCTATTTCTTTTAAATTTCAAGGCCAGAATGCGAGCAATCAGCCTACCCCGAAAAAGGAGCGCGAATATTAGTGCCGCACCCCTTGACTGTCAAGCAGTTTAGCGCCTGTAGCTATTCTTTTTTCACACATCAGCCAATTTACTGACCGATATTCTCCAGAGGTCAAAAAAGGGGCTCATAGAGCCCCTTTTTCTCGGGTTTTGCTATTACTCGATAATTTTCGCTACAACACCAGCGCCTACCGTACGGCCGCCTTCGCGGATCGCAAAGCGCAGACCCTCTTCCATCGCAA
>CBFHVP010000013.1:0-14178 GCA_965659315.1 uncultured Porticoccaceae bacterium
CACTATTGGCAAACAAGGCATCGACAGAGGTGCCGCAAAGACGCGCACTGCTTACCTGTAACAATGACTCAGCCGCGGGATTAATGTAGTCGATCAGCAACTCATCGCTGAGCAGAAGCACAGCGGTATTGAGATTGTCTAATAACAGACGATGTAACTGGTCAGTGGTCATAGATCCTACAACATATGTTAGAAACTGAGGTTATCTAGCTATCGCTTTAGTAGTAGCAATAACTAGGCCAATTAATTCAATCATTCAGTATCAAACGTTGCCGATTTATAGGGCCTGCAGGGCAGCGGTATGACATCAGCTGTCGCTTTGCTTAATATTATGCACCATATTGGTGCGCTTGTGGTAGGTGTTACTATTTTGGGTCATTGTCACCGCCGCCCCGAGCGCTGGTAGCATGGGTAAAAACGTCTCAACAGGGCAATAAAAAAGCCCGCCATTTTGCAATGGCGGGCTTAATCAAGATTGCTCTACGGCGACAATTAGCAGCTGTAGTACATATCAAACTCTACTGGATGAGTGGTGTGCTCTACACGGTAAACCTCTTCCATTTTCAGCTCGATATACGCGTCGATCATATCATCGGTAAACACGCCACCTGCTGTCAGGAACTCGCGATCAGCGTCGAGTGCGTCCAGCGCTTCACGCAGGCTACCAGCAACCTGAGGGATAGCAGCGGCTTCTTCAGCAGGTAGATCATAAAGATCTTTATCTGCAGCATCACCGGGATGTATCTTGTTTTTAACACCATCAAGGCCAGCCATTAACATCGCGGCAAACATCAGGTATGGGTTAGCCGTGGGATCACCAAAGCGCGCTTCGATACGCTTGCCTTTGGGGCTTGGAACGTAAGGAATACGAATTGATGCCGAACGGTTACGCGCAGAGTAAGCCAGCATTACCGGCGCCTCAAAACCTGGGATTAAACGTTTGTAGGAGTTGGTTGAAGCGTTGGCGAAAGCATTAATCGCTTTAGCGTGCTTAATAATACCGCCGATGTAGAAAAGAGCCGTTTCACTAAGACCAGCATAGCCGTCACCAGCAAACTGATTTTCGCCATCTTTCCAGAACGACTGGTGGCAGTGCATACCAGAACCGTTATCACCAACGATTGGTTTAGGCATAAAGGTTGCTGTTTTGCCATAGGCATGGGCAACATTGTGCACGCAGTACTTAAGAATCTGTACTTGGTCAGCTTTCTTGACCAAGGTATCGAAACGAATACCGATCTCACACTGACCTGCAGTACCCACCTCGTGGTGATGTACTTCTACGTCAAGACCCATTTGCTCCATAGCCGCACACATAGCAGCACGCAGATCATGTAGGCTATCGACGGGCGGTACAGGGAAGTAACCACCTTTAACGCCGGGACGGTGACCCATGTTGCCATCTGGCAGTTCCATTGATGAAGACCAAGCCGCTTCGTCTGAATTAATCTTGTAGAAGTTACCGCTCATGTCGGCACCCCATTTAATATCGTCGAACACAAAGAACTCTGGCTCTGGACCAAAGAATGCTGTGTCACCAAGACCTGTCGACTGCAGGTACTTTTCTGCACGCTCTGCAATGGAGCGAGGATCGCGCTCATAGCCTTGCATAGTAGAGGGCTCAACAATACCGCAGCGAACGATGACGGTTGGCTCATCAGTAAATGGATCGAGTACCGCTGTGCTGTCGTCAGGCATCAAAATCATGTCTGATTCGTTAATGCCTTTCCAGCCAGCAATCGACGAACCATCAAACATCTTACCCTCAACAAAGAAGTCATCTCCCACTTCACTTACGGGGATAGAGACATGCTGCTCTTTACCTTTGGTATCGGTGAAACGCAGGTCAACCCAACGCGCTTCGCTATCTTTTATCAGATTTAGAGTCTTCTCAGACATTGTTTCCTCCACTATGGAATCAGTAATGCTTTATTTACAGAGTCAGCTGGCGCATCGAAACCGAACTGGCTTGGTTACCATTTAGTTTTTCTCAGCAATTGAATTGCAATAGTCGTGCCAATGGCCATCAAAATCAGTCTCGCCAATAAACGTCGCTGAAAGCTACAGCCCGTCATGGCTCGATCACTTTGAACCCCCACCGGCATTTTGTCGCACAGTGATTTACGCACTATTATGGTGCTAAACTTGATAAATAGCACCAATATGGTGCAGGAATTATTTTGTTTAGATTTTTTTCTTGCTGTATCGCTATAATGCCCACCTCTGATTGTTCTGTCATCTTTTAACAACGCTTTTCATCAAGGTTCTAGCATAGCTCAACGAAATCGCAGGTCTAACCATTAATTATTCGTCCAACGACATTCAAACTGTCTCGCAAATCAAGCCCAACGATACGCTTATCGACGTGCGACACCCGGCTGAAGTGGAGCAAAAACCGCTGAATATCCCTCATATCAAGCCGATAAATATTCCTTTCTTTAATCTCGAGCAACAACTGGACAGTTTAGATAAAGCTAGCAGCTACCTGCTGTATTGTGACAAAGGCATTATGAGTCGTTTACAGGCACAAGTGATGCGTGAACAGGGGTTTAAGCAGATCGCTATTTTCACTACAGCTGTTTAGTGAAAATGCCTTCTAACATCGTATCCACCCTTCCACCTCTACCTCAGTACCAGTCAAAATAGCAATTCGTGCTGGACTTAATAGGCATCGATGGTCCATCTTGTCACTACCTTAGTGACCGACAGCCAGTTACCTTTCGCACCGCCTATCCCACCGCGAGCAAACAATTATTGCTCAAAACTGTTTCTGCACCCTCAACATAAGTGCGATCAAGCGAAAAGATCGGTAGCAGTTCCTGCAGATTCTCGTATAATCGCGGCTTTTTCGCCCTGTGCGGTAATCTTAGGTATCTCCATGTCCATTGAAAATTTGCGCAATATTGCCATCATCGCCCACGTTGACCACGGCAAAACTACCCTAGTCGACAAACTCTTAAGTCAGTCAGGCACGCTTGATCGAAAGGATGTCGGAGCGGAACGCCTGATGGATTCAAATGATCAGGAAAAAGAGCGCGGCATTACTATTTTGGCCAAGAACACGGCGATTAATTGGCATGATTACCGCATTAATATTGTTGATACCCCAGGCCATGCTGACTTTGGTGGCGAGGTAGAACGCGTTCTATCAATGGTCGACTCGGTACTGCTGCTGGTGGACGCGGTTGATGGCCCAATGCCTCAGACACGCTTCGTCACCTCTAAAGCCTTTGAGCAGGGTTTGCGACCTATTGTAGTGATCAATAAAATTGATCGACCGGGCGCGCGACCTGACTGGGTAATGGATCAGGTGTTTGATCTATTCGATAGTCTTGGCGCCACCGATGAGCAGTTAGATTTCCCCGTTATCTACGCCTCAGCACTAAATGGCATTGCTGGCCATGATGTTGACGCTATGGCAGATGATATGACGCCTCTATACGAGATGATTGTCGCCGACGTTCCGTCTCCCAAGGTCGATGTCGATGGCCCCTTCCAAATGCAGGTCTCGGCGCTAGCTTACGACAGTTATGTCGGCGTTATTGGCGTCGGCCGTATTACCCGTGGCCAACTTAAACCGGGCCAACAAGTCATCGTTAAAACCGCGGATGACAAAGAGCGTAGAGGCAAGGTACTCAACGTAAAAGGCTACTTGGGCCTTGAGCAGGTTGAAACGCAGTTGGCAACTGCCGGCGATATCGTCTGCATTAATGGTATCGATGGCCTCGGTATATCAGATACGCTTTGCGATCCAGACAATGTCGAATCGCTGCCTCCACTCAGTGTCGATGAGCCCACGGTCAGTATGACCTTTAACGTTAATAACTCACCCTTCGCTGGACTGGAAGGCAAGTATGTGACAACAAGAAATATCAAAGACCGACTCGAGCAAGAATTAATTCACAATGTGGCATTGCGTGTCTCCGAGGGTGACTCACCAGATAAATTTATTGTCTCAGGGCGCGGCGAACTGCACCTGTCGGTATTAATTGAAACCATGCGTCGCGAAGGTTTTGAGATGGGTGTTTCTCGCCCTGAGGTTGTCACCAAGGAGATTGATGGCGAAATCCAAGAGCCCTTTGAGCAAGTGGTTATTGATGTGGAAGATCAGCATCAGGGCGCGGTAATGGAAGAGCTGGGCATGCGTAAAGGTGAGATGACCAATATGGAACCTGACGGCAAAGGTCGCGTGCGTTTAGAATTTATGATCCCTTCCCGCGGGCTAATTGGTTTTCGTGGTGCATTCCTGACACTAACGTCAGGTTCGGGAATTATGACCAGCGTATTTGATCACTACGGCCCGGTAAAAGAAGGTGAAACTCACAGCCGCCAAAATGGTGCGTTAATCAGTATGGTCAAAGGCAAAACCGCGGCATTCGCCCTCCATAATATTCAGGCGCGTGGTCGGCTGTTCCTCGGCCATGCCGTCGATGTCTATGAAGGTCAGATTGTTGGCATTCACTCACGCGGCAATGATCTCGTGGTCAACCCGATTAAGGGTAAACAATTAACTAACGTCCGCGCCTCCGGCACTGACGAAGCACTGACTTTAGTGCCACCAATCAAGCACACTTTGGAACAAGCTCTAGAATTTATTGAGGACGATGAACTGGTAGAAGTCACACCTCAGAGTATCCGCCTGCGTAAAAAATTGCTGACAGAAAACCTGCGCAAACGCGCACCTAAATAGGCGTCAATCAGCCAACTTAGGCGTCGATTTCTATGTAATCATGAACTAGTGTTTAGTGAATGGCTCATGGAAATCGAACTATGTATAGCAAGGGCAAAAAAGACTTGGTTAGTGGCAGTTTTCTGTCTTTTTCCCTGATCGCGCAAGAGATTATTACCTCAGCATTTGCCGTTCATGCTTATGTTCAAAGTAACATGGTGCTAGCTACCTTTTATCTAGCGCTCGCCAGTGCGCTTATTGTCGCGCTCAGCGTTTTCTATATTTTTGATCACCCGCATCTGGCCAAACTGTTGCTCGCAGGCACATTGATCTGCGGTTTTTTCTTCCTTTTAATCCGCGTTCAGGGCACAGGTTCATTGATGTGGTGCCTAAGCATCATTCCTATATTAGTGGGTATCTTTGCTCACCACCACAGCTTGATAATATTACTTTTAATTTTTATCACCACGGCCTGGGTGCTCAGTGGGGTCGCCGTACCACTGCCTGAACCTCAGTACGACCGCACATTAGTTATGCAGTTTCTCTCCACTTTTCTGGTACTGGCTATTTTCACGTTGGCTCTGAGTCGGTCTCGCTTTGATAGCCTGTCAAGGTACCAAAATCTCACTTCGCAGATGGATGAGATTTCTCGACGGGATGCGCTGACTGACCTACCCTTGCGCCAAAGTATGGAGGACCATTTGGAGCTTAAATATCAGCAATACCTAGTCGACAAAGAGGTGTTTTCAATATTACTCATTGATCTAGACCGCTTTAAATTTATCAATGATTGTTATGGTTATGATGTAGGCGACAACATTCTCTGCATTACCGCTCAGATGCTCCAAAGATCATTGCGTGATCAGGATGTTATCTCACGTTGGGGAGGTAATGAGTATATGGTGCTGCTTCATGGAGCCACAGGTGACAATGCTACTAAGGTTGGTGACCGTCTGCGTCTGAACGCGAGAAAACTAGATATTCAGGCTCCGCAAGGCGACAAATTGACTATCAGTCTAAGTCTCGGCGGAGCCTCAAGTGATAAGTGCACTGGCGTTGATAACCTTATATCGACTGCTGAGAATGGTATCTATCAGGCAAAGCATATGGGCCGCGACAGGGTTGTGATAGGTTAATTTTCAATGGCACTGAGCGTGGCGATAGCAGGTAGTAATATGGTCATTAACAACGCCGATTGCCTGTAAATAAGCATAGCAAATGGTGGAACCGAAAAAGCTAAACCCGCGTCTTTTCAAGTCCTTGCTAAGCCTATCCGACAAAGCCGTTGACGCTGGTATCTGTGCATGCTCGGTCCACCGATTGACAACTGGAGTGCCATCCACATAACCCCATAAGTAGTCACTAAAAGAACCAAACTGCGCCTGCACCTCAAGAAAACAGCGAGCATTGGAAATGGCGCTGTTAATTTTTAGTCGATTGCGCACAATACCGGGGTTGGCCACACAGCGCTCAATATCCCGCTGGGTAAATGCCGCAACTTTTGCAACATCGAACTGTGCAAAAGCCTGTCGGTAATTTTCTCGTTTGCGTAAAATAGTGATCCATGACAATCCCGCCTGCGCACCCTCAAGAATCAAAAACTCGAATAATTTAGTATCATTCCTACAAGGAACTCCCCATTCGACATCATGGTATTGTTGATAAAGCGGGTCAGTGCCACACCAACTACAGCGTATTAAATCAGCCATAATAAAACCTTGCTTTTATCGCATTATGATAGCGAAGAAAATAATCTAGCTGATTAGTATTGTCCACTGACCAAAGACAAATAATTGGCGCGCCCAACCGTTGAGGCAAGCGACGACAGTATTAAAGTTGGCTTTTGCTCTGGCAGATCTGCTATCACTAATGCTTTAATAGCTCACCTAGTTAAGCTGACTATTAAGACTAATCAACATAACGGCCGATCAATGTACGGACTTATTCAACGTGTATCCTCCGCTGCAGTGACCATTGAGCATCAAGTGCAAGGACAAATTGATCAGGGTATTTTACTGCTTCTAGGCATCGAAAAGACCGACTCACAAGAAACTGCCGATAAGCTTTTGCACAAGGTGTTGAACTACAGAATTTTTGCTGACAGCAATGATAAAATGAATCGTTCCGTACAGGATATTGGTGGTGGCCTATTGGTTGTTTCACAATTCACGTTGGCCGCAGAAACCAATAGAGGATTGCGGCCCAGTTTTACCAGCGCGGCAGCACCAACTCAGGCACAGCCACTCTATGACTATTTTTTAACTCAGGCTAAAGCTCAGCACAGCTCTGTGGAACATGGTACTTTTGCTGCTAATATGCAAGTATCCCTGTGCAATGATGGACCGGTAACCTTTAATCTCAGAGTTTAAGTGAAAGCGCTAATGCGCTCCACTAATCGGCTATGAAACCCCTCAAAACCACCATTGCTCATAATAACGATCTCAGTATTTGGGGTGATCGACTCAGCCACAAGCATTAACAAATTATCGATATCTGCAACGGCAGTCGCCGGCACATCACAGGCGCTGGCGACAGCATTAATATCCCAGTCAATAGCTGCGTTCTGATACCAGAAGACTTGGTCCGCGTCGGCCACAGCGGCACTCAACGTCTGTTTATGAATGCCTAACCTCATGGTCGCTGAGCGGGGCTCTATCACAGCCACTATCTTGCGATCGCCAACCTTCGCGCGCAATCCTTCGATCGTGGTTTTGATTGCGGTGGGGTGATGCGCAAAGTCGTCATACACAGTGGCACGGGCATCCTGATAAATAAGCTCCATCCGCCGCTTTACCCCGATAAAATCACTTAATCCCGCGCAGGCTTGATCGATACTCACCCCCACTTGATTGGCCGCGATCGCCGCGGCCATACCATTGAGTACATTGTGCAGCCCGGTGTGCTGCCAGCACACCTCGGCACTGCGCTGACCCTGGGTAATCTCAAAGCGCGAACCATCTGCCTCTAACAGCCGGTACTGCCAATCGGTATGCTCACCAAAGGGTTGCTGCTGACTCCAACAACCCATATCGATAACCGATTTAATGCTGCTATTTGCGGCAGGATAGATGACTGTGCCGGTACTGGGTACGGTGCGCACACAGTGATGGAACTGCTTTTGAATGGCGGCCAAATCATCAAATATATCGGCGTGATCAAACTCTAAATTATTGATGACCAAAGTATCGCTGTGGTAGTGGACGAATTTAGACCGCTTATCAAAAAAGGCGCTATCGTATTCATCTGCCTCGACGACAAAATAATCACCATCGCCCAATTGTGCTGACAAGCCAAAATCCTGGGGCACACCGCCAATTAAAAACCCCGGTTGCAAGCCGGCACTGTGCAAAATTTTAACTAGCATACTGCTGGTTGTGGTTTTGCCATGAGTACCAGCAACTGATAGCACATGCTTGTGACGCAAAATACTCTCGCCTAACCACTGGGGGCCGGAAATATAGGGTAACCGCTGATCGAGCATCGCTTCAACGCAAGGATTACCGCGGGACATGGCGTTGCCCACAACGACCAAATCTGGCGCGGGTTGTAATTGCTCTGGATCAAAACCCTCGATCAGAGTTATACCCGCCTGCTCAAGTTGTGTACTCATCGGCGGATAAACATTCGCATCACACCCAGAGACCGAATGGCCAGCGGCTTTTGCCAGCTGGGCCAAACTACCCATAAATGTGCCACAGATACCAAGGATGTGGATATGCATAGCTGTCGAGCTTCCTGTTAATTCTTATTACGCTACTAATATAGCGTAAACACGGCCTCAAAAGTTAGATAAAGTGAGATCCATTACTAACAATTGCGGGTAAATAGGGGTACATTGATTGCCTAAGTAGAGGCTCAGTAGAAATATGGATGGATTAGGTTACCACCATAATAATAGGGCCATTGGCGTTTTGGCCCTGATTATATTAACTATGTCTGCCTGCGGTGGTGGCGGTGGTACGATTGAGTCTCCAGGCACACCAACTTATCCTACGCCTCCTGTCGAACCACCCCAACTCAGCGCCCCTCCTTACAGCAATTTTGAAGCCCAAGCCCCCGATGAGGACAACTTCGATATCACGGTAAGAGACTTTGAAACAGCCGAGTATTTAGGCATGAAGGGACTTGCGATGATCAATGCCTCCAGCGCCTATGCTCGAGGCGCCACTGGCGCCGGAGTGACAGTGGGTGTTGTAGATTCTGGAGTCTACGAGGAGCATATTGAATTTAAAACAAGCACGAGTGATAAGATTTTTATTGCCGGCTCTGATTACGCCACCGCTGACGCTCGCTCCAGTGACAATATCAACCATGGCACATTGATTGCCGGCATTATCGCCGCCAATAGAGATAACGATAATAATGCCAACTTCAATATGCATGGCGTTGCTTATGACGCCAATATCATTACATGGGAAATCCCGCTGGGCTCAGGAGACGGCCCCTATGAGCCGCTTAAAGAAAATTATTTTACCGAAAACGACGACATATTTTTTGCTGAGCGCTTTAGTGCTATAGCCAATCTGGCCGATATTGTTAATTTAAGCTTTGGCTTCTCTGGTGTTGTCACATCCTTTAGTGGTGCATCTATCAACAGTACTCTCAGTAATATGCTGGACTCGTTACGACAAAATAATAAGTCTGCAGAGGACCGCAGTATTTTTGTTGTCGCCGCAGGCAATGCATTTAATAATACAACTGACTCCGGCGCCTTGGCCGACGCTGACTCACCCGAATTACTACCCGGTCTGCCATATTTATTTCCTGAATTGCAAAATCATATGCTAGCGGTTGTTGCCGTGGACAATTCTGGACAAATCGCCAGCTATTCCAATCGCTGTGGTGTCGCTGCCAGCTTTTGCTTAGCCGCGCCCGGGGGTGGCGATGCCGATGGTGACGATGAGATTAGTGATAATGAACGTATCCTGTCGCCCATTGCTCCTCCGGCATCCGCACAACAGGATCGGTATTATTATGGCGGTGCTATTGGCACCTCCCTCGCTGCACCCTTGGTCAGTGGTTCACTCGCATTGCTAAAACAACTCTTCCCCACTGTCGGTCATCATGAACTGGTCAATCGTTTACTAACAACGGCCAATAAGACTAGCATTTACGCTAATGAGGCAATTTATGGTCAAGGTTTACTTGATCTAGACAGCGCAACCAAACCCGTAGGCGCTACTGCCAGAGCCACCGGTATGGACTTGGATGCCGGTATGGTGAGTCAGGCGCAGTCGAGCATCACAGCCCTTGGTAGTGCTGTGGGTGAGGGGCTGACTAATAGTCTGGGGCAATTTTCTATTGCCGTATTTGATGAGCTAGGTTTCCCTTTCTACATTAGCGCGGCATCTCTGGTGCATTCAGTCCCTAATAGTATGATGCCAACATCACTCGATCACCGAACTGGAATACTTGCCAATGGTAGCAAATTGCAATTGGGCGTAGCCGCCGACCCCTGGCAACAACAGTATCGTACAACAGGCAATCCCAATGATCAGGTACAGGCTGACTACGTTGCCCTGCATTTTCAAGATGAGCGTGGCGCAGAGCGCTTTGCTGGTTTTAACGCCAACCCCGGCTGGTTTTTTGGCCTCTACGCAGACGCGGGATTGAACCCCGCAGCAACTGAAGATGACAGCAGTTTCGCCGCCCCTTGGTTGCGCTATGCACGACAGGGTTGGAGCAGTGGCGGGGCGTTTAATCTCGGCACTGGCAACAACAAGGTACGGGTAGCACTCTTCGATGGCAGCGCAAGTTGGAATCGATGGCAACCCAGCAGTGACCAACACAGCAATGGTGCTATCGTGGAATATTCTGTGCTCAGCGGTAGTAATGGTTTGAGTATCCAAACCGGTTTTGTTGAAGAGCAAGACAGCTTTCTCGGTGCCAGTATCGGTCCAGCATTGGGATCAGCAGAGCGCGGCGACACTATTTTTACTGGTATTAATGGCCACCTAACATTAAACCATCGCTGGCAGGGCATGATCGCAGCTTACGCCGGAAAAACGCAAACGACACTCACTAGCCAGCATATCAGCATAGATGACTCCATCACTAGTAGCGCCTGGGCACTGGGGCTAAAAGGCAGGGCGCTGCTCCATCCCCGCGACCAGCTCGATGTTTATTTCAGCCAGCCTTTGCGGGTCGAGGCAGGTAATGGTCAATTGCGAGTAGCCACTGGACGCACGGTTGATCGTCAAGTTGTCTATCGGGATCTACCATTTACCTTGCAACCTCAGGGTCGCGAGCAAAAACTTGAAATAAATTACCGACGACCATGGCAGTGGATGGGGAAAATGGCCTCAGTGTCAGCGGCAGCAGACTATATCCATCAACCCAATCATAGTATTCACCGCCACAACCATATTGAAATGAGAGTAATACTGAATATCGCCATAGATTAACTGTTTGTTCTTTTACCCCAGCCGTCAGTCCAGTAAACTGCGGCGCTAGGAATGGATTATTGGGAATGGATGGCTATATGGCGAAGAGAAATGCGTTTTATGCTCAATCAGGCGGTGTAACAGCCGTTATTAATGCATCAGCAGCGGGCGTTATTCAAGCCTGCAGAGAAAACAAGGATAAAATAGGCACCCTCTATGCCGGACAAAACGGTATTCTAGGCGCCTTGCATGAAAACCTCATCGACACCAACAAAGAGTCTCGCGCTGCAATAGAGGCGTTAAAGCATATCCCCGGTGGTGCCTTTGGATCCTGTCGTTACAAAATGAAAGATCTAAAAGACAGTAGCGCCGAGTACGAACGTCTAGTGGAAGTCTTTAAAGCACATAATATCGGCTACTTCTTTTATAACGGTGGTGGCGACTCCGCTGATACCTGTCTTAAGGTATCGCAAATTTCTGCGCAAATGGGTTACCCCATTCAGGCGATCCATATTCCCAAGACGATTGATAACGATCTGCCTTTTACCGACTGCTCCCCTGGATTTGGATCGGTTGCCAAATATATTGCCGTATCAACCAAAGAGGCGAGTCTGGATATCGCCTCTATGGCTGCCTCTTCCACTAAGATTTTTATTCTTGAGGTAATGGGTCGCCATGCCGGATGGATTGCCGCTGCTGGCGGTCTCGCGGCTGATGAGGCGGGCGATCCACCGCATATTATTATTTTCCCAGAAATACCGTTTGTGCGAGAGGCGTTTATTGCCGAAGTCGAACAAACCGTAAAGGACAAAGGGTTCTGTGTTGTTGTCGCCTCTGAAGGCGCAAAGTACGCGGATGGGGCACTGATTTCCGGTTCATTAAATAAAGATGCTTTTGGTCATCAGCAGCTTGGTGGTGTGGCACCAACATTAGCCAGCATGGTTAAACACTCGCTGGGCTATAAATACCATTATGCTCTATCCGACTATCTGCAACGTGCAGCGCGCCACGTCGCCTCTAAAACCGATGTTGAACAAGCCTACGCCGTAGGCCGCGCGGCTGTGGAAAAAGCGCTTGAGGGCAAAAGCTCGATTATGGTCACCATTGAGCGCGGCAATAGCAAAAAATACAGTTGGGCGCTGGGCGAAGCCGCGCTGACTAAAGTGGCCAATATCGAAAAGAAAATGCCCCGATCATTTATCAGTAAAAATGGTTTTGGCATTACCCAGAAAGCCCGCGACTATTTGCAACCACTCATTATCGGCGAGGATTATCCGCCCTATAAAAATGGCGTTCCTCAATATCCTAAGCTGAAAAAAGTTCTGGCGGCGAAAAAACTATCAACAGAATTTATTGGCTAGTTGACCTGCCTGAGTGGTTTGCCCTCAAGGAAGGCCGTGATATTTTCCACCATCTGGCCGACCAGTCGCTGCCTTGCTTCTACCGCGGCCCAGGCAGTGTGAGGCGTGATAATCAGATTAGGAACAGCGCTATCAATCAGCACATTACCGCCTATCGGCGGTTCCTGTGATAACACATCCAACCCAGCACCAGCTAATGCGCCGCTGAGTAGCGCCTGTTTCAATGCTTCCTCATCAATCAAGCCACCGCGGGCACTGTTAATCAGTATCGCAGTGCGCTTCATTAACGCCAATTCAGTAGCACCAATCATACCTTGAGTCTGCTCAGTTAAAGGGCAGTGCAAACTCAGCACATCGACCATGGGCAACAGTTTATGTAATGGTAACCGCGGCAAATTGTCTTGATACTCGCGACCCGCCAATGCAGCAAATAGGACCTGCATTCCAAAGGCTTGAGCAGCACCGGCCACAGCCGAACCCAAGTCGCCAGCGCCAACAATGCCCAGTGTTTTACCTTCAAGCTCACGCACAGGATAATCCAATAAGCAAAACAACTGACTCTCAGCCCAGGTGCCATCAACAGCATTGCGGCTGTATGAGGGCAAGTTAGTGGTCAGTGCCAAGATAAGACCCCAGACATGCTGCATCACCGAGGCAGTGCCATAGTTGACGGCATTGCAGACAATAATCGAAGCCTCGCTCGCCGCCTTCAGATCAACAATATTGGTGCCGGTCGCCAACAAACTGACTAATTTCAACTCTGGTACCTGAGATAGCGTTGCGGCATCAATAGGTGTTTTATTGGTCAACACAATCTCTGCATCAGCAATGCGCTCAACAATCCTGCTAGCTTCACAATCTGGATAAACCGTCCAGTCAACCGGCAAATTATACAGCGCACTAAGATCGAGATCCTTGGGGCCGAGACTGTCACAATCGAGGATTACACCACGCATATTTTGTTACCGAAAAGATCAATTAGAACAGACTAAGTGTAATGCAAACCGTACTTAGGACAAACAGTAATTAGCTACGGTAGATCTATGATATTGACCGAAAAGACTCCATAATAGTGGGCCTATTGTTTGCGTATCAAAGGCGTCTATTTCCATGCTATCTCTGCTCGGTGTTTACCAAAAAGTGGTCCTCGACAATCCATTAAAAACACTACTTGTAATGATTGTGCTGACCATCGCTATGGCTATGGGATTACCCAATTTCAAACTAGACGCATCAGCCGACTCCTTGACGCTGGAGCATGATGAGGATCTAAATTTCTTTCGTGAAGTGGTGCAACGCTATGGCAGTGACAATTTTCTGATTGTGACGTTTTCACCGCTCGAAGGGGATCTTTTCGAGCAACATAACCTCGATACTCTGGCATCACTGCGCACAGAGTTAGGCGCTATTAAAGGTGTAGAAAGTATTCTCTCGATGATCGATGTACCGCTCCTATACAGCCCCAAAATTGCTGTTGCAGATTTGCAAAACGAGCTGAATACTCTGCTCTCTGAGAATGTTGACAAGCAAGCTGCTAAACAAGAGTTTCTCAATAGCCCTATTTATAAAGATGTTTTGCTCAGCGCCGATGGTCAGACCACCGGTATTATGGCCACTATGTCACTGGACCAGACCTATTTGCAACTGGTCACTGAGCGTGATGCATTGCGCTTAATACGAGATACGCAAGGTCTCAGCGCTGAGCAGGAGACTGAACTGAACCTAATCAGTCAGCAATTTCTCGATTACCGCACCGAAAAGGCGG
>CBFHVP010000013.1:14277-31900 GCA_965659315.1 uncultured Porticoccaceae bacterium
CCATAGATCACCAGCGTGTTGCTGAGGTTCGACAGTTGATGGACAGCTATCGCGATCGCGCGACTATTTTCCTCGGTGGTGCAGATATGATTACTGCCGATATGGTTGATTTTATTAAGAGCGATCTGGTTGTTTTTGGCACCGGTATACTGCTATTTATCATCGCCACTCTGGCCTTAATATTTCGCCAACTACGCTGGGTAGTATTACCTCTGGCCACCTGTGCAATCTGTTTAGTTATGATCCTTGGTTTTTTAAGCTGGATCGACTGGCGGCTTACCGTGATCTCCTCAAATTTTGTCTCACTGTTACTAATTATTACCCTAGCACTGTGTATTCACTTGATTGTTCGCTATCGAGAACTTCAGGTATTGCACCCTGAATCCGATCAGCGGCAACTGGTCAACGATACATTGATGTCGATGGCAAAACCCTGCTTTTACACGGTGCTGACCACCATCGTTGCCTTCACCTCGTTAGTGGTGAGTAATATTCGCCCGGTTATCGATTTTGGCTGGATGATGACCATGGGCATCAGCTTGGCTCTGGTGGTTGCCTTTACGGTTATCCCTGCGGGCATGATGCTATTTGGCAAAGGCGACGGTGCCGGAGGCGATGATAATAGTGCCGCTATCACCAGTAAATTTTCCTGGTTTACCGAACATTACGGTTCTGTGGTGCTGATGGCCGCCGCGCTACTCGGCATTGTATCTGCCTATGGCATTACTAAATTAGAAGTCGAAAATCGGTTTATTGATTATTTCCGCGCTGACACAGAGATCTATCAAGGTATGGAAGTGATAGATACTGCATTGGGTGGTACCACGCCGTTGGATATTATTTTGCAAGCGCCTACTTTCGCAGCCCTGCCAGTTGCAGGTCCCTCTGGAGCAGAGGGCTATGGCGAAGATGACTATGGTGAGGATGACTATGGTGAGGATGACTATGGTGAAGATGACTATGGTGAAGATGACTATGGTGATGAGAGTGCCAACAGTAGCGGTTTAACGGATAGCTATTGGTTTTCCTCCACAGGTCTCGCTGATCTGAGTAAACTGCAGCATTTTCTCGAAGCGCAACCTGAAATTGGTAAGGTCAGCAGCCTTGTGCAAATTTATCAGGTTGCCACCGATCTCAGTGGTCACAAGCTGAATGATTTTGAACTCGCGTTTATGCGTAAAAGCTTGGGCGATGATATTTATCAGCAGATGGTCGCACCCTATTTGCTAGAGGATATTGATGAGGCGCGAATCCAGTTGCGTGCCATGGAAACAGCTGGTTTACGACGTGTCGACTTATTGGAAAAAATTAATACGTTTGCCGTCAATGAAGTCGGTATCGCTCAGTCAGATATCCGCTACACCGGTTTATTGGTGCTCTATAACAATATGCTGCAAAGTCTCTACAAATCACAGATTGTTACCTTGGGCGCTGTATTTGTCGGCATTATGTTGATGTTTTTAATTCTCTTTCGCTCAGTAAAAATATCCATTATTGCAATACTACCCAACTTTTTAGCCGCCGCCGTGGTGTTGGGCGGCATGGGCATTGCCGGCATTCCTCTGGATATGATGACCATTACCATTGCCGCGATTACCGTGGGTATTGGTGTCGATCATGCAATTCATTACATCAGCCGATTTAAGCGCGAATTTGCCATCGATGGCGACTATCTGGCCTCGATGCACCGCGCCCATGCCAGCATTGGTCAAGCGCTTTTTTATACCGCCACAACCATTATTGTTGGCTTTTCTATACTGGCTCTGTCGAACTTTATTCCCTCAATCTACTTTGGCCTGCTCACAGGCTTAGCGATGACCGCGGCGCTACTCGGTTCGATGACATTGCTCCCAAAGCTGATCTTAATCACCCAACCATTGGGTAAGCCGGCCGATTCTAGCCAGCAATCAAGCTCAGGAAGCTAGCTCTATGCCTCTGGTGACACTGCAGGATATTTACTTAAGCTATGGCCAACCTCCGCTGATCGACCATATTAATCTGGTCATAGAGCGCGGTGAAAGAGTCTGTCTTATCGGTCGCAACGGCGCTGGCAAATCAACATTATTAAAGATACTTACTGGCCAGATTACCGCTGACGACGGTATTTTAAAACGCGCCTCTGGGGTCAAAGTTGCGCAACTGGAACAATCGGTGCCTCAGGAGACCGAGGGCTCGGTATTTGATGTTATTACTCAGGGTCTCGGCATCGAGGGTGAGTTAGCGAAGCGCTACCACCATCTTATTCTCGCTCTAGGCGACAACCCAAGCGACCAAGTTATGCGCGATTTAGAAGCATGCCAAGCAGAGCTAGATCGCGTTAATGGTTGGGATATTAATCAACGCGTGGAAGCCATTATTACTAAAATGGAACTGGATGCCGATGCTGATATCTCCAGTCTCTCAGGGGGCTACAAACGCCGGGTGCTTCTGGCTAGAGCGTTGGTATGCGATCCGGATCTGTTACTACTCGATGAGCCCACCAACCATCTGGATATCGACGCCATTCAGTGGGTCGAACAATTTTTATTGAAATGGGAGGGTTCATTACTGTTTATCAGCCACGATCGCCGTTTTATGGATAATCTGGCTACCCGCTTTATTGAAATCGATCGCGGCCAATTGGCTGAATTTAATTGTGACTACGCCACCTATCTAAAGCGCAAAGAAGAGATTCTTGAAATTGAAGATAAACAAAATGCGCTGTTCGATAAACGCCTCTCGCAAGAAGAAGTATGGATACGGCAGGGTATTAAAGCGCGCCGCACGCGCAACGAAGGGCGAGTAAGAGCATTAGAGGCTATGCGCCGTGAATACGCTGACCGTCGCAAGCAACTGGGTACTGCCCGTATGAATATCCAGCAAGCGGAAAAATCTGGCAAGATTGTCGCCGAGGCCACAGATATCAGCTTTACCTTTGCCGGTGACGACAATACCGCCCTGGTGAGCAACTTTTCTACACTGATTCAGCGCGGTGATAAAGTGGGTTTTATTGGCCGCAATGGCGTCGGTAAAACCACCTTAATCAAACTTTTATTGGGTGAACTCAACCCTCAGCAAGGCACTATCAAAACTGGCACCAATCTCAATGTCGCCTACTTTGACCAGTATCGCTCAGCCCTAGATGAGGAGAAGACGGTGCAGGACAATGTGTCCGGCGGCCGTGATATGCTTGAGATTGACGGTAAACCCCGCCATGTTATCAGCTACCTACAAGATTTTTTGTTTGCCCCTGAACGCTGCCGTCAACCGGTTAAAGCGCTGTCAGGTGGTGAGCGCAATCGGCTATTGCTGGCTAAATTATGTACTCAGCCCTCCAATGTTCTGGTGCTCGATGAACCCACCAATGATCTGGATATCGACACGCTTGATCTGCTTGAGGAGTTGCTGATCAACTATAAAGGGACGCTTATTTTAGTCAGCCATGACCGCGCCTTTCTGAACAATGTTGTCACCAGCACGTTGGTCTTTGAAGGTAATGGCATCATTAACCAGTATGTCGGCGGGTATGATGATTGGCTGCGCCAACGTGCAGTAGAGCAACCCACAGTAGCCACCCCTGTCGTTGCCACCACTAAACCAAAAAGCACAAGTAAAAAACTGTCTTATAAAGATCAGCGTGAACTGGATCAACTGCCCGAACAGATTGAAGGGCTAGAGATCCAAATCGGCGAGATCACTGAACTGATCAGTCAACCTGACTTTTACAAGTCAGAGCGCGCCGAGATAGAGAAAACCGAACAACAGCTCGCGGACGTGCAGCAACAGCTCAATCAGAGTTATCAACGCTGGGAAGAGCTCGATGCACAACAAACTATTTAATTGCCTTGCCAGCGTAGCGAAAACGCTGTGTTAGCTTTAAAATCAACCTCTCACTCAACAGAGCAGTTAAAACACCTATGAATACAGTGAAATCCCCCTTAGTACTGCTAATTCTCGATGGTTTTGGCTATAGCGATAAGGCGAAATACAACGCCATCTCTAGCGCTGTGGCACCCACTTGGCAGCAACTGTGGAACAATAATCCGAAAACACTGATTCATACCTCTGGCCTAGCCGTTGGTTTACCCGAAGGTCAAATGGGCAATTCTGAAGTGGGTCATATGACGCTGGGCGCTGGCCGCGTGGTGTATCAGAACTTTACGCGGATTAATAAAGCTATCGCCGAGGGTGATTTTTTTACCAATCCGGTGTACTGCGATGCTATTGATAAAGCGGTTGCCAATGACAAAGCTGTGCATATTGTGGGCCTTCTGTCACCCGGTGGCGTGCACAGCCATGAAGACCATATCAATGCCATGCTCGAACTGGCAGCGCAGCGTGGTGCCAACAAAATTTATATTCATGCTTCGCTGGATGGCCGCGACTGTCCGCCGCGCAGTGCCATGCCTTCATTACTGAAGACGCAAGCACTCTGTGACAAACTAGGTGTTGGCCGTATTGTCTCGCTTATTGGACGTTTTTACTCCATGGATCGTGACAATCGCTGGGACCGTGTTGAACAAGCCTACAAATTAATGACTGCAGGTGAAGCAATGTATCAGGCCTCCGATGTCGGCAGTGGTTTAGAGGCAGCTTATGCCCGCAATGAAAACGACGAGTTTGTTCAGGCCACCCGCATTGTTGGCGAGGGTCAACAAGCCATTGCAATAGAAGATGGCGATGCAGTTATTTCAATGAATTTTCGCCCTGACCGCGCCCGCGAAATCAGTCATGCGTTGGTAGACAATAGCTTTAGCGGCTTTGAGCGCGCTGTAGTGCCAGCCTTATCGAGCTTTGTTATGACCACAGAATATGAAGCTAATCTCGATGTCCCCTGCGCCTACCCGCCGGAAACGTTGGTTAATTCGCTTGGGGAATATCTGGCCAAACAAAATAAGCAGCAATTGCGTATCGCCGAAACCGAAAAATACGCCCACGTAACTTTTTTCTTTAGCGGCGGCCGTGAGTCATTGTACGCCGGTGAAGAGCGCGTGCTGATCCCCTCACCAGAGGTGAGCACCTACGATCAACAACCGGAGATGAGCGCACCGCAGGTTACTGAAAAACTGGTCGAAGCAATTGGTAGCGGCCACTTTGATACCATCATCTGCAATTTCGCCAACTGTGACCAAGTGGGCCATACCGGCGACTTTGATGCCTCGGTAAAGGCCGTTGAAGCCGTAGATGGTTGCCTAAGCCAAATACTTGATGCAGTGACTGCCGCCGGTGGTGAACTGTTAATTACCGCAGATCATGGCAATGTTGAGGAGATGTTTGATGAGTCGAGTAATCAGCCTCATACACAACATACCACCTTGCCGGTACCTCTAGTGTATGCCGGACCACGGCAGATAAATCTCGATGAGGGTGGCTCCTTGGCTGATATTGCGCCCACTATGCTAGCACTGATGGCATTGCCACAACCGGCCGAAATGACCGGCCGATCGTTGATAACCTAATGCTTGGACCGGCAGTGACAAGTCTATCCACGGGCAATGCGTTATGCCGCTCTCTGCTGGTTCGCTCTGTTTTAATCTGGTCAGTATTAGTATGCAGTGCAAGCAATGCTGACGAAAGCCAGCGAAAGGAATTGGATAGTCTTAAACAATCGATATCCACATTGGAGCGCCAGCTGGAAGATCGAGGTAAGCAGCGCAATAGTTTGCAATCTGCGCTTAAAAAGGTGGAATTAGAGAGTAGTAAGATCAACAGAAATATCCGCCGTCTGCGCAATAAAATCAATAATTTACAAAAACAGCTTAAATCCCTCGATCAGAAAGAGAAGAATTTACAGCAAAATATCAGCCAGCAAAGTGACGCTATTGGTGAGCAAATTACCGCAGCGCATCAATTAGGTGATCAGGAACCATTAAAACTTTTACTCAATCAGGAGGACCCGCAGCAATTGGCGCGGGTACTCAAGTATTACGATTATTTTTTAAAAGCTCGAGCAGATAAAATTCAGCGCTACAAAAAAGATATTGATGATCTGACTGAAACTAGAGCGGAGATCAATCGTCAAAAATTGGCCCTCGACCAGTCTAAAAAGACATTAGAAGCCGATAAAAAGACATTATCCAACCGCGTTAAAAGTCGTAAAAATACCTTGAGTAAACTGCAATTATCACTGCGCACCGATAAAAAGAAGTTGAGTAAGTTGTTAGATGAACGCAACAAGCTCGAAGAAATTATTGAAACCGTCAAAAAAGCCTCCGCCAAGCTAGCACTACCCTCTAATTATGAATCTTTTGTGTCTCGCAAAGGCAAGTTTAAGTGGCCTCTTAAAGGTCGTGTTGCCCATAGCTTTGGCAGCAAACGCAGTGGAACACTGCGATGGGAAGGCTGGCTAATCAGTGCCAGTGCCGGCGATGCGGTGAAAACTGTGCATCATGGACGGGTGGTCTTTTCCAACTATCTACGCGGCTTTGGTCTTCTGGTGATTGTCGATCATGGTGATGGCTATATGACATTGTATGCCCACAACCAAGAACTTCTCCGAGAAACCGGCGATTGGGTGCAGAGTAACGAAGTCGTATCCCGTGCAGGTGATACTGGCGGACTCAGCAAACCGGCACTGTATTTTGAAATTCGTAAACAGGGCAATCCAGCCGACCCTAAAGTCTGGTTGGGTAAGCGTTAATTTGCATTAGGTGTAAGTGCCAGTTGGCAAGCGATATTGTCACGGTGGACTAAGGTTAAATAGAGGAGCCAATCAATGTTTAAACCCTTGCTGATTCTGTCACTGATTATGCTCAGCCACGCATCTCAAGCTGAAGAGAAGCAATCGCCAGCCGACCCTCAACCGCGATTACCACTGCGTGAGTTAAGGCTTTTTACTCAAGTATTTGAGCAGATTCGTCTTGGTTATGTGGAGGAGGTGGGCGATACACAACTGTTGGATAATGCCATTGCTGGACTGCTCACCGAATTGGACCCTCATTCCGCTTACCTCAATAAGCAGGATTACAGCGAATTAGAGGAAACTGCCAATGGTAAATACGGTGGTCTCGGCATTGAGATTGCTACTGACAATGGCGCTATTCGCGTGGTATCACCAATTGATGACACCCCCGCAGCCAAAGCGGGAATTCAGGCCGGCGATCTGATTGTTAAAATGAATGACAATCCGGTACGCGGCATGAGCCTGCAAAAAGCCGTCGAAAAATTGCGCGGGGAAAAGGGCACCGAGATCAAACTAACCCTGTACAGAGAGGGTCAAAAGGGTCCATTAGAGATCGACGTAATGCGCGATATTATTCAAGTCAGTGCTGTGCGCAGTCGTCTGTTAGAACCTGGTTACGGGTATATACGCGTTTCCCAGTTCCAGAGGCAGTCCGGCACCGACTTTATTGCCGCACTGGCAAAATTAACCGCCGATAAATCTAATGCAACACCACTCAAGGGGCTGGTGATAGATTTACGTAATAACCCTGGCGGCTTAGTACCCGCTTCAATCGAGATCACCGACGCACTATTGGATGGCGGCACCGTGGTCTATACCGAAGGCCGTCTACCCAGTGCCAACCGCAGTTTTGATGCTTCATCGGGAGACCGACTAAATGGCTTACCCATCGTGGTACTGATTAATGGTGGCAGTGCCTCGGCATCGGAAATTGTTGCTGGCGCGCTGCAAGATCATGGTCGAGCCGCCATTCTGGGTACGCAAAGTTTTGGTAAAGGCTCAGTGCAAACAGTTATTCCGTTGGGCGATGGCCGCGCGATAAAACTTACCACCGCGCGCTACTTTACGCCCAATGGCCGCTCGATTCAGGCCGAGGGTATCGTTCCCGACATCGTTATTGAACGCGCCGAGATTCGTCCCTACGCTAAGACTGTGCGCGTGCGAGAAGCCGATCTTGAGGGTCATCTTGAAACATTGGTCAGTGACGATGAAACAGTGACTGACCCTGTCACCGAAGATTACAGCACCGACAATCAGCTCTATGAAGCGGTTAATCTACTGAAAGGCTTTCATCTATTAAGTAGTAAAAAGTAATCGACTGATCTAAAAAAACGCCGCAAATGCGGCGTTTTTTTAATATTAAGTGGCCAAATTATCGCCCTTATACGAACATCAACAGCACTGCCTACAATGGTGTTTAACCAACCTCAATATCGAGCCTATCAACCTTTTGGAAGCCGCGCGGCAATTTGTGTCCTCTGCGTCCGCGCTCACCAAGATAATGATCGAGATCCTTATCCTTCATTACCAAGTAACGTTTACCAGAATGCACAACTAAAGATCCCCCCGGAGGGATAATGCCATAGTCGACTACATACTCCTCGCGGGACTGCAATCTTGAGCTCGGTATATTAATAATTTTGTTGCCCTTGCCACGTGCCAATTGCGGTAGCTCAGTCACCGGAAAGACCAACATACGACCTTCATTACTGACTGCGGCAATCAGGCTATTTTGCTCCCCGAGCATCTTCGGCGCAACGATACGGGCGCCTTTGGGAATTGATACCACGGCTTTACCGGCTTTGTTTTTAGTGAATAAATCACCGACTGTGGCGATAAAACCATAACCTGCGTCAGTCCCTAAAAGAATTTTTTGCTCATCAGCACCCATCACCACATCAGTAAACAGAGCACCGGGCGGCATTTTTAACCGGCCCGTTGCCGGCTCGCCCTGTCCCCGCGCCGATGGCAACGTATGTCCGGGCAAAGCGTAGAAGCGACCGGTAGTATCTTGTAGAAACACATTTTGATTACTCTTACCTTTAGCCGCGGAGAGAAACTTATCACCCGACTTGTAGTTCAAACTAACCGGGTCAATCTCATGACCTTTCGCCGCCCGTATCCAACCCTTATCAGATAGCACTGCGGTAATCGGTTCAGCGGTCATCAGATCTTTTTCACTAAACGCTTGCGCTTCACCGCGCTCGGCCAATGGCGAACGACGTTCATCACCGTACTCCTCAGCGGTGGCGATAAGTTCTTTTTTCACCAATGTCTTCAGTCGCGCATCGGAGCCCAACAAGCGCTCTAATTCAGCTTTTTCTTTTGCCAACTCATCTTGCTCGGCACGGATTTTAACCTCTTCGAGTCGCGCTAACTGACGCAACTTGGTATCGAGAATATATTCAGCTTGCGTATCCGACAGATTAAAGCGCGCGATTAACGCGGGCTTGGGCTCGTCCTCGGTACGGATAATATGAATAACCTCATCAATATTTAAGAACGCAATTAATAAGCCATCCAAGAGATGTAAGCGCTTATCAACTTTCTGCAAGCGGTAGTCCAGACGACGGCGCGTTACATCAGTACGGAAACTCAACCAGTCTTTCAGTATCCGGCGCAGGTTCATCACCGCGGGTCGCCCGTCGATACCAATAATATTCATATTGATGCGATAGCTACGCTCAAGGTCGGTAGTAGCAAAAAGATGGTCCATCAATGCCGCTGTATCGACACGGTTGGAACGGGGGGTAATCACTAGCCTTGTAGGATTTTCATGATCTGATTCATCACGTAAATCCTCCACCATCGGCAGCTTTTTATTGCGCATTTGTGTGGCAATTTGCTCCAGAATTTTCGAACCAGAGGCTTGGAATGGCAATGCAGTAACAATAATATCGCCATCTTCCTTGCTCCACACCGCGCGCATTTTTACCGAGCCGCGGCCCGTCTCGTAGGCGTTGAGAATCTCCGCTTGCGAGGTAATAATTTCGGCATCGGTAGGAAAATCAGGCGCTTTAATATGCGCCATTAAGTCCACTACGGTCGCTTTGGGGCTATCCAATAAATGCAGACAGGCATTGACCACTTCATTGAGATTGTGCGGCGGAATATCAGTGGCCATACCCACGGCAATACCGGTGGTGCCATTAAGTAACACATTGGGTACCCGCGCCGGTAGGATCTCCGGCTCATCAATAGTGGCATCAAAGTTAGGACGCCAATTTGCCGTTCCCTGACCCAGCTCAGATAGGAGCACATCAGCATATTTAGATAGCTTTGATTCGGTGTAACGCATGGCAGCGAAAGACTTGGGATCATCGGGAGACCCCCAATTGCCCTGACCATCAACCAGCGGGTAACGATAGGAGAAAGGCTGAGCCATCAGTACCATGGCCTCATAGGCAGCACTGTCACCATGCGGGTGGTATTTACCAATAACATCACCCACCGTGCGCGCAGACTTTTTGTATTTGGTGTTAGCTTTAAGGCCTAGCTCGCTCATCGCGAAAACAATGCGACGCTGAACCGGCTTTAGGCCATCACCGATATGAGGCAGTGCTCGGTCGAGGATAACGTACATGGAATAGTCCAGATAGGCCTGCTCGGCATAACTGCTTAGAGAGCGCTGCTCCAGCCCCTGGTCATTAAAGGTGACGATATCGTTCATCGTTGTTCCTGTTTGCTAAGGTAAATTCAATTTAAAGGTTGGCTGCATCAGCCAAATTGCCTTTCGTCTCTAGCCAAGCACGGCGATCTGATGCGCGCTTCTTGGCCAGTAACATATCTAATACAGTGTTGGTATTATCCCCGGCTTCAAGGGTTAACTGCACCAGTCGTCGGGTATCTGGGTCCATGGTTGTCTCTCGCAACTGCAAAGGATTCATTTCACCCAGCCCCTTAAAGCGCTGCACATTAACTTTGCCGCGTTTCCCCTCAGCCTGAATACGATCGAGAATGCCCTGTCGCTCTGCATCATCCAACGCATAGTAAACCTCTTTGCCGACATCAATTCTAAACAGCGGCGGCATGGCGACATAGACATGACCCGCACTGACTAGGGGTCGGAAATGGCGGACAAACAGGGCACATAACAATGTTGCAATATGCAGACCATCAGAATCAGCATCGGCGAGAATACAGATTTTGTGATAACGCAGAGAATCCGTATTTTCCAGCGCTGGATCTACCCCCAGTGCCACCGATATATCATGTACCTCTTGAGAACCAAGTATCTCTTGAGAGTCGACTTCCCAGGTATTAAGAATCTTACCGCGCAGCGGCATAATCGCTTGATTTTCACGATTACGCGCCTGCTTGGCAGAGCCCCCCGCGGAATCACCTTCGACTAAAAATATTTCACTTTGCTCTGGCTCGGCACTAGAGCAGTCCGCTAACTTGCCGGGCAGCGCAGGGCCCTGAGTAACCTTCTTACGCACCACCTTTTTGCTCGCACGCATACGGCGCTGAGCATTGAAGATACACAGTTCGGCAAGCTTTTCCGCTTCTTCGGTATGCTGGTTGAGCCACAGACTAAAGGAGTCTTTAACCACACCAGACACAAACGCCGCTACCTCTCGAGACGATAGTCGATCCTTGGTCTGTCCGGAGAACTGAGGATCGGCTAACTTCGATGACAAGACAAAACTACAGCGGTCCCAGATATCATCGGGAGACAGCTTTACCCCTCGAGGCAATAGATTTCTAAATTCACAAAATTCACGCATAGCATCCAATAGTCCACTGCGTAGACCATTAACATGGGTACCGCCCTGAGGTGTAGGAATTAGATTAACGTAACTCTCTTGAATCAGCTCACCACCCTCGGGCATCCATTGCACAGCCCAGTCAGCCGCTTCATTTTCTGAACTAAAGCTACCAATAAAGGGCTCCGCTGGCAGCACCTCCCAGCCATGTATGGCGCCAGCCAAGTAATCTTTTAGCCCATCTTCATAGAACCATTCTTCACTATCACCGGTGTTTTCGTCGTGGAAGCTCATGGTTAAGCCACCACAGAGTACGGCTTTGGCACGCAGCACATGGCGCAGTCGCGACACACTAAATTTAACCGAATCAAAATAAGAGGCTTCAGGCCAAAATCGCAATATGGTGCCAGTATTGCGCTGACCGCAACTATCAATAACCGTTAAATTGGAGGTCTTATGACCATCGGCAAATAGCATTTGATGCACCTTGCCATCGCGTTTAACAATAAGATCCAATTTGTGGGAAAGGGCATTAACTACCGATACTCCCACACCATGCAAGCCACCAGAGAACTGGTAGTTATCATTGGAGAACTTGCCACCGGCATGCAGCGTTGACAGGATAACTTCCACTCCGGGTAAGCCCTGCTCTGGATGAATATCAACGGGCATACCACGGCCATCATCACAAACCGACAATGAGCCATCTTTGTGTAAGGTAACATCGATGCGACTGGCGTGGCCGGCGAGTGCCTCATCGACGCTATTATCTATAACCTCTTGGGCCAGATGATTAGGGCGACTGGTATCGGTGTACATGCCTGGGCGTTTGCGCACCGGGTCGAGACCGGTAAGGACTTCAATATCTTTTGCGTTGTAATTGCTCATTTGCTGTTTAAGTCACTTTGGTTATTTTATTTCTCAGGGCTTATCAGAAACTGGTAAATCGATGCCAGATGCCGATGGTAGTTTATAAAACTATGGTCTCCCTGCTGTTCGGTAATAATGTCGCAACCTTGATAGCGATTCTGTGCATCGCGATAATCAAGCACCTCATCACCCGTTTGCAAGAGTAACCTGTAATTATTTTTATAGCGTATCTGGGGCGGGTCAAGCGCTATGTACTCATCAATATGTTGGGGCTCAAACAGCCATTTCTCACCAGTGATAAAATTGGTATTTTCGCCTAGCCAGCCACTCAATCCGCGACCCGGCCTGACCGCTGGGTTAATCAGCACGGCACGCAGATCATACTGCTCCACCAAACAGGTGGCAAAAAAGCCTCCCATGGAACTACCCACCAAATACACAGGTTGCGGCAACTGCTTTTCAACCAATGACCGTAATAGCTCGAATGTCTGGTTGGCAAACGGTGTTAACGCAGGACATACAAATTCCAGCTGCGGGGCATTTTCAGCACACCAATGTTGCGTCTGCAATGCCTTTTTAGATTGAGGCGAGCTGTTAAACCCGTGAAGATAGAGCAACATTGGCATATTGAAGCAACCCAGAAATCAGGCTCTATTATAGCCAAAGCAGCAGTGTTGTCAGCGACTGTTTTAGACTTAATAACCAGCGCAACTCAGATTGGGGCGAGGGTGAAAATCACTGAGGAACTCAACACCGGTATCGATACGCCCATCACTGTGCAAATCCAACCAACGATAACCAGGCGGCTGGTCAGAAAGAGCAAAATCATCACTATTCTGCTTAAATTGCACACAGCTTGATGGCGTAGAGTAAAGCGCAAGATCGCCCCAGTGACCGTCAAACTGCTGATGTACATGGCCTGTGATCACCGCTTTAACGCGGCCACAGCCATGCAATAATTCATATAGCCTGTGGTGGTTGTCAATTTGCTGGGTATCCAGCCAAGCGGAATTTAGCAATACTGGGCTGTGATGCATTGCGACTAAAATAAAATCGGCTAACAGTATTTTAAGCCCCTGTTCTACGTGCTGCAGCTGTTTATCACTGATATGTCCACCAGGCTGATCAGGCTGCGAGCTGTCCAGCGTAAGCAATCCCCAAGCACCAAACTCTGTCAGTGTTTGATTGGGGAAGTCGACCAAATACTCTGCCATCACCTCGGCTTGGTCATGGTTGCCTGGCAACCACAGTGCCTGTTTATTATGGGCTGTTAATAACCGATTTAGTCGTTGATAAGCGGCCGGTTGACAGTCACTGGCAAGATCACCGGTTAAAATCAAGCAATCCTCCCCACGCCCCTGCTCTGCAACGGCCTCAAGTACTGCCTCAAAGCTCGCCTGAGTAGGCACGCCGCCAAGCGTGGCCGATGCATCGACGCCGAGATGTAAGTCGGTAATCTGCGTAAGATGCACAGTATCCATAGCCAACTACGCCTCCACTACAGTCATTCCGTGGTGCAGGCCATGGCAGAGTAATTCACTAAGAAACATATTCCACTGCCACTTTTCGTCTCGCGCCTGCATGCCACTCTTTTCAACGAGCGCCCAGGGAATGGTGCGGTCAGAGCACCATTCAATCACCTCGGCCATCTGGGCATCTCGGTAAATGCGTACCTTGATGGTAATCTCTGGCAACCATAAGGGCCCGGCGCGATCAGCAATAATTTGTACTGTGCTACTGTACTTAGCAACATCGAGCACATTAAGTGCCATACCGGCGCCCGACTTGTCTCGATACTGCAATGTGACCTGCGCATCTGCTAGGTCATTATCGGGGAATAATTGATACAGACGACGATAGTTATGCTCACATTCTGTATGCAGGCGCACTAGATCCAACTGCTGTCTACGGCTTTCAAAATCAGTCAAGTTTGTCACCGTCCTCAGTAACTGACGAGATTAATATTTGGCATTGGTATTATTTTAGCCATTATGTATCGAATTGTTGTGCAATTTTTCAATATTAAGCTGCAGCCACTGCAATCCGATGGTAACCGCAGCACTGTTTAGTAGCCCCTGAGCCTGAGCTTGCATCACATCAGTATAAGGCCATACCTGAAACAAAATATCTTCTCCCTCATTGTCCACACCAAATACACCGCCACATGCCTGCAGATTACACAGGCCGCAGAACAGATACATTTTCTCATCTGTGCCTCCAGCACTCACCAGATAATCACAGATCGGCAGTAATTTTTCGACTCCCAGGCCAGCCTCCTCCTGCAATTCTCGAACCGCGACTTGTTGCGGTGTCTCTCCGGCCTCTATCATGCCGGCGATCACTTCATACTGCCAAGGCCCGTGCTGGTCCTTCAACGCGCCGACACGAAACTGCTCAACAAGGCCAATAAGATGGTGCTGCGGATCATAGAGCAGAACCCCGACAGCATCGCCACGCTGAAAAACCTCTCTCGCCAACGGCTTACTCCAGCCACCGTTGAACAAGCGATGGCGTAGCGTCAATTTGCTGATGCGAAAAAATCCCTGATACTGAATTTGTTCTGCGTCAATACGATAATCTTGCGCACCAAAACGATGTTTTTTAATCAATTTTAAATTCCCATCCGTAAACCAGTGGCCTTGGGTAGCGTTAAAGTTGGACGATTAAAAGGGTATAAGCCCATAACAAGTCTGCTAGAATCACCCTCATCAAATTTATATTGAATCAAAGGAATACAATATGCCACTGCTCACTCAGCGTTTTCTTAAAATACTTACCGCTTCAGTTACGCTTTTTCTTGCGGCTCAGACCGCTTGGGCAGATAGTCTTAATGATATTTATCAAGCCGCGCTACAAAACGATCCTGTTTTACGCGCTGCACGAGCCGACTTTAACGCTGAGCGAGAATCTAAAAACATTCGCCGCGCTGCATTACTTCCTCAGCTTACTATCTCTGGAGAGTACACAGAAGCGGAGCAAAATGAATATTCATTGTCCTCTCAACAATATGGATTAATCGATACCGAAACGACTGCCTATAATGCCACGCTCAGCCAAGCTATTTTTGATATGCCCGCATGGTATAGCTTTAAAGGTGCCAAGGCGCTGAGCCAGAGTGCTCGCGCGCAATTTGCTGCGGATCAGCAAAACCTGATCATACGGGTCAGTCAGGCATATTTCAGCGTATTGCGCGCCTATGACAATTTGCAAACGCGCGATGCAGAAGAGCTAGCTATTCAGCGCCAGTTAGAACAAACCAGAGAGCGCTTTGAGGTTGGCTTATTACCTATTACCGATGTCCATGAAGCACAGGCCGCTTTTGATAACGCTGCCGTTAATAGTCTCGAGGCGCGTGGTGCCCTTAATATCGCTTTTGAAGGTCTAGCGGTGCTAACCGGAAAAGACCATCAAGTACTGGCTGGTTTAAAAGACAACTTTGCTGCCTCAGCACCCGTGCCAGAAACAAATGCGGATTGGGTTGATTTAGCCTTGGCGAATAACTTTCAGCTTAAAGTCGCCGAGCTGGGCAAAGATGCGGCTTACAATCAGGCAAAAGCTGCAGTAGCGGCACGGTTACCGAAGATCTCAGGCCGAGCGAGCTATTATGACTCAGATGCAGAGAGCATTCATAATCTTGGCAAGCCGCTTGAATCAATACAGGACGGCCATCAATATGTGGTCTCTATTAGCATGCCGATTTGGGGTGGCGGGGTAGATGCACAGCGCCGTCAAGCCAAACAGCGTTCAATTCAGTCTGCCGAGACATATACTGCGGCTAAGCGCAATACGGTGCAATCTGCGCGCTCCAAACATCGGCAGGTTGTCACCAATGCCGCCCGAGTTAAGGCACGAGGGCAGGCGATTACCTCCGCAGACAGTGCTCTAAGTGCTACTCAAGCTGGCTATGAGGTAGGCACCAGAAATATCGTCGATGTCCTCGTAGCACAGCGCACCCTCTATCAGGCCAAGCGCAACTATGCCAATGCTCGCTACGACTATATTCTTTCGATGATGGAGCTCAAAGAGGTGGCGGGGCAACTGTCGCCCGAGGATGTTGCCAGCTTGAATGCTTGGCTAGACCCACAGCTAGTTATTGCCAAATAGGCTTTTAATTCAGGCTGTTAGCGACTACTGCTAGCAGCCTATCCAGTGCCCCACGATTAGCCTCTGCCACATTGTGTGCAGTGCTACCCATGGCTTGCCGCCGTGGCTGATTATTTATCAAATCAACGCATTGCTGTGCCAGACTCTGGGCATTGTCACAAATCTGCATGGCATCAGCCTCTAACAGTAATCTCGACGCTTCAGTGAAATTAAATAAATGTGGCCCCGTCAGAATCGGCACCCCCCAGGCCGCAGGCTCGATCATATTGTGCCCACCCGTAGGTACCAGGCTACCACCAACAAAGGCAAAATCGCAGGCACCATAAAAAGTCATCAGCTCGCCCATAGTGTCGCCCAAAACAATATCAACATTATCGCTGGCATCGGAACAGCTGCGCCTTGCCAGACTAAAGCCAGCGTCAATGCATAGCTCTGCTACCCGATCAAAGCGCTCCGGATGTCTGGGCACTAATACCAATAAAGGCGGCTTATCCAGTTGTGATCTGATTTGCGCGAAGGCTTGCAGAATAATCTCGTCTTCACCATTGTGGGTACTCGCCGCCAGCCATACCAGTCGCTGATCAGCTGACTGCCACTGGCTGTGTAACTGTGACGCTCGCTGTTGTAGTTGCTGATCAATAGCGAGATCAAACTTAATATTACCGCTGATGGTTAATTTGGGATGGGGCAACCCAAGCCGTACAAATCGCTCGCCATCATCACTGTGTTGAGCGACAACCGCAGTCATTGACTTTAATAAGGGTTTAATCAGCGGTTTGACTTTGCCATAACCCAATGCGGATTTTTGCGATAGTCGACCATTAGCCAGCAACACTGGAATGCCACGCCTATAACAGGCAGCGACTGTATTTGGCCATAACTCGGTTTCCATAATAATCAGTAAGTCAGGCTGAACGCGATTGAGAAAGCGCGAGACGGAGTCTGGCATATCATAGGGAGCATAGCTGTGCTCTACAGTATCAGCAAAGGCCGCGCGTATACGATCTGACCCTGTCGCAGTCATGCAGGTGACCATTAGCCGATGGCTTGGATACTGTTGTTGTAGCGCCTTCACTAATGGCACCGCCGCCAATGTTTCGCCCACTGACACCGAATGCAACCAGATTACTCTGCGGTGAGTTTGGCTGGCAACAAAGCCAAAGCGTTCTTTCCACCGCTGGAAATATGCCGGAGAACTAAACCCGCGAAGGAATAGTCGACCTATAATAAAAGGCGTAAGTAAATAAAAGAAAATACTGTAAATTAGTCGAATCACTGCTAT